>JAILPF010000142.1 GCA_024699575.1 Acetatifactor sp.
CACAGAAAACATATGATGCAGTCATGGAAAAATTTGACCGGCTCGCTGAGGAAGCCGGTATTCAAACGGAAAGCTGATAGTCTTATCCGAAAAAGGGCACCTTCACTCGGGAATGAATCCGGGTGGAGGTGCTTTTCAAAAAATTTAAACCACAATCAATAATTTCTGTCCTACTCTCAGCTCATCGCTCTCCAATCCATTCATCTGTCGGATTGCCTCCACCGGTACATAGTATCTTTTTCCAATGTTCCACAGATTATCCCCGGCTTTTACCATATAGATAATCATCCCCGGCAGAGAATTCAGTCTGGCGCTGTCCAGTTCTGTCTCCTCCACTCTTCCAATCAGGTCCATGGGAATATTTTTGAATACGGTGGTATCAAAAGACAGCACTGCCTTTACATCCATCTCTTCCCCATCCAGCATCGTCACCTGAAGCTGCTCTACTTGAATCCGTACTCTCCCGCAGTCCTCTTGAGTGACGCCGGGCACTTCCAGAGTATACTCATAGGGGAACTGTTCTGTCACCGAAGCGTAGGGTTGTTCATCATCTCCTGTAATGTACATGACTTTGACATTGAGACTTCCTCTGAGAAGTATTCCGCTCTGAACCGCCTGTTGCGCCTCCATAAGCACCGTTGCCTCACTGTGTAACAGTTGCAGAATGGACGGGTGATCCCCCACAATCCGAATCCGGTCATTCACTTTTGTCTTACCTGTCACACGTGAGAGCAGGCGTCTTAGGTTCGCCCTGTGGGAAATGGTGGAAAACTCTTTGGTAATACCGTACATGTCACTCAAAATACCGAGTTCTTCCTCCTCATAAATCCGAACAGGAATGTCCATCGCCATTTCGACACCGATAACTCTTTCTTCCCCGTCCAAATCCGGTCTGACAGTAAGCTCCGGCTGTCCCACCCGATAATAGATATCCGGGATCATTCCTTCCGCACATCCATGACACTCCAGACTCCCGTCGAAGGGAACCGTTGTTTCAAAAGAACGAACCGGTCGCTCCTCACCTTCCCCCTCATACAATACAAAAAGATGAATATCTCCCTGCAGCATAATCTTCTCTTCCATTGCCCTGAATTCCACATCTCCCAGAGCGACATCATTCCAAAGAATTTGGAAAATATTTGCATATCCCGCCGGAAGCGTAATCTCCTCACGGATACGGAAAATATCGTTTTTGCTGATTGCAATCTGTGCGATATTCATCATCACCTGTCGATACTCCACCCCATCGGCTCCCGCAAAACCAATCGGTGCCTCCTCGTCATACAATTCTTCCGTCCAGACCTGCATAGTAATCAGACTCTGTACCCCCAGCTTTCTGGAGTTAATCATCCCTACCGATAGGTCCTCCACCTTACCTTCCGCCATCGTAATATCCGATGGATTCGCTCCCTGCAGGTTAATCTTCTCTTCAAAAGGAATATATCCCTCCAGACTGACCAGTCTTCCTCCGTCTTCTTTGGTGTGATACAAAACACTGTACTGCATTCTCCCTTTTACAGTAACGGAATCGTTTAAGCATTTCAGTTCGTCAATCACTACCATTCCCTTTTCCAGACTCAGGCTGTCAACATCCGGCTTGCTGTCCGGTATATTTACATCATCTTCCAAAGTAAACTGACTGAGTGCCTCTGCGCTGACACGGTCCATATGTATGTTTTTTTGAATCAGTTCCACGATGTGCCTCCATATGCATAGAAATTCTTTCTATAATGCATATGCACACACAGCACTCCTTATTCAACACATCCGATGATGTCTTTCAAATCGTTGATTTTATATTGTCTCATGTAGGCTTCAATTCCGTCCACAATCTCCGATGTAGCGTAGGGATTGACAAAGTTCATGGCCCCCACACTGATGGCACTGGCTCCGGCCATCATGAACTCGATAGCGTCATCTGCCGTTGCGATTCCACCCATGCCGATGACCGGTATCTTAACTGCGTGAGATGCCTGATAAACCATGCGCACAGCGATGGGTTTGATGGCAGGGCCACTCATTCCTCCCGTTTTATTGGCAAGTGCGAATCTTCTTCTGTGAATATCAATCTTCATACCGGTGATGGTGTTAATCAGGGAGAGTGCATCTGCACCTGCTGCCTCTGCAGCCTTTGCCATCTCCGCGATATCCGTCACATTGGGGCTTAGCTTCATAATAATAGGCTGCTTCGCATGCTTTTTCAGTTCGTCTGTAATATCGTAAAGAGCACACGCCTTCTGTCCGAATGCGATAGCCCCCTCCTTAACGTTGGGGCAGGAAACATTGATTTCCAGCATGGCTACTGCAGGTTCATCAGCCAGTCTCTCCACAACCTCCACGTAATCTTCCACTGTTTTTCCACATACATTCACAATCACTTTTGTGTCATATTTTTTTAAGAACGGAATGTCTCTTTCCATAAAAACATCAATACCCGGGTTCTGAAGCCCGATGGCATTCAGCATTCCTCCGTACACTTCCGTTACTCTGGGGGTGGGGTTGCCGGGCCAAGGCACATTTGCCACACCCTTGGTGACAACAGCTCCCAGTTTATTCAAATCCACAAACTCAGAATACTCCATCCCTGAGCCAAAGGTTCCCGACGCTGTCATCACGGGATTCTTAAATGTGACACCTGCTATCTCTATCTGTGTATTCATGTGCATCCTCCAAATTTCATCCAAATTATATTTCTACATCATCCGCATCAAACACAGGGCCGTCCGTACAGATTCTCGCATTGTTCACATGGGAATGATGATCTATCTCTTTTGTCTTCACTACACAGCCAAGACAGGCACCCACTCCGCACGCCATATGCTCCTCCAGAGAGATATACGCTTTGATTCCCTGCTCGGCGGCATATTTCTTGATTGCGCGAAGCATGGGCATAGGACCGCAGGCAAAAATCACATCCGCCTTCAGGTTGTTTGCCGCGATGGCATCCATCACATTTCCTTTTGTGCCCACACTGCCATCTTCGGTGGCAACATAGACTGTACCATATTGTTCCAAATCATTTTTCAAAAAAAGTTGTCCATCTCTGTAGCCTAAAAGAATCTGCTTGTCCCCGTCACAATCCTTTGCAGATTGCAGCATAGGTGGAATTCCGATTCCGCCGCCAATCAAAAATACTTTCTTACCCTCAGCCTCTTTCAATGGGAAGCCATTCCCCAGCACTCCCAAAAGCTCCACCGTATCCTTCTCACATAATTTGGAGAACTCCGCGGTTCCCGCTCCGGCAATTCGATAAACCAGGCGAAGTGCCGTTTTATCCTCTTTTATCTCACAGATGCTGATGGGGCGGGGAAGCAAAGTACTCTTATCCTTTGGGAATACACCCACAAACTGTCCGGCACAAGCCTCCTTCGCCAAAGAGGTCTCAATCCACATATCGTAAATGTCCGGTGCAATCTCTTTCTGAGACAGCACGATACCTTTTGTCTTCTGCTTCATTTGTTTTGTTTCCTTTCTATCCTATCTCTATATCTCATTTCGATAAACAATTTTGCCTTTGCAAATCGTGGCGGTAACTCCACCTCTTAATCTCCAGCCTGTGAAAGGTGAATTGGATGCCTTGGAGGCAAAATCCTTTACCGTATATTCATTCACCGGATCAAACAGCACAATATCTGCCGGACCTCCCTCTGCCAGATAGCCTGCATCCAAGTGATACATCCGGGCAGGGTTTGTACTCATTTTCTCAATCAAGTCTTTTAAGGTCAGGTACCCTTCTGTCACCAGTGATGTGATTCCAAGCGGCAGTGCCGTCTCCAGACCGATAATACCGCTGGGGGCCTCTGTGATGGGCTTTGCTTTCTCCTCTGCGGTGTGAGGCGCATGGTCTGTTGCTATCAAGTCGATGGTTCCATCCTGAAGTCCACGGATAATTGCCATCCGATCCTCTTCCTCTCTCAACGGTGGATTCATCTTTGCCAGCGTGCCATACTGGATTACTGCTTCCTCCGTCAAGGTGAAATGGTGCGGTGTCGCCTCCGCATGGACATTCACACCTCTTTTTTTC
>JAILPF010000156.1 GCA_024699575.1 Acetatifactor sp.
TATGTGATGAAAGAAATGAAAAAGACATTCTGCGTAAAGATATGCGGAATGTCTTTTTTGGTAATAATCTTAAAAAAGTGTAGATAATACTAAAAAAGTCTAGTTACGAAAGCAGGAAGCAGTTGGTAAACTATAATCACAAGTAACAACCCGGGTGACATACTCAAAAATTCATATAATGGGAGGGTATCATGAAAAGAAAATTTTTGGCAGTTGTTCTGGCTGCAACAACGACTTTGGGATTGATGACCGGCTGTGGAAGCAGTCAGGAGACAGCATCTGTGGATGCGACAAAGGCATCCGAGGAGACGGCAGATGATACGGCAGTTGTAGCTGAACCTACAGAATTATCCTTTATTTTTGCAGACGGTGATGAGGGTGCAAAGGAGTCTATAACCGCCATTGTTGATGCATTTAATGCGCAGTATGACAATATAACGGTTACCATTGAGCCCGGTAACGGAGGAACTTACTCAGAGTTTTTAAAGACAAAGGATAGTGTAGGAGAATTCCCGGATATTATGGAAATGAGAGATACAGCTATCTATGTAAGGGCCGGAAAGCTTGCACCTTTGTCTGATGAAATCGTCAGCCTGTTTACGTCAACGATTTCTTTTGGAAATCAGGTATATACAGCGCCTATGAACGCGAATAACACCATGGGTATTGTCTATAACAAAGTATATTTTGATGAGCATGATTTGAAGGAACCAGCTACATATGATGAGTTCATTGACCTTTGTGAGACAATAAAAAATCTTGGGGACATGACGCCGCTTGTTGTGGGAGGAGCGGACCTCTGGCATATGGGATTTTTGTTTGACAAAGCATATAAGGATCAGGTAATGAGCGTCAACACAGAGTTTATTGCAGACTGCTATGATGGAAAAGACAATTTTAATGAGGACTGCTTTAAAAAGACATTTGAAGAAATGGCGCAAATTATGCAGTACGCACAGGATGGATGGGCATCAACTGCCGACGCCCAGATAACAACTTTCCTGGTTAACAATATGTCTGCCATGATTTATTCCGGTACACATATGTTTAGTACCATTGAGGAAGCGGATCCCGATTTCGCATACGGATGGTTCCCGGTTCCCAGTCCGGATGGCAAGGAACGAATCGTAGGTGGGGGAAACGCCAACGGACTTGCTATATCTGCGGAAGCTGCAAAAGATTCCAACAAACTTGCAGCAGCGGAAGCTTTCATTAAATTTTTCTTCAGACCGGATAATTTTGGCAAGTACTGTGAGACACTTAACTTTGCCCCTACAACCGTGGCTGAGCCTGAGATGAACGTGTCGGCTGTATATCAGGAAGTGTTGGACGCTGTGGCAGAAGCGGACACAGTAGGACCTATGTGGAACGGAGAAGCAGACACTAAGGAACTCCCTCCTGATTTCAGAAATTTTGTATATAAGGAACTTGTGGAATATCTTCAGGGAAGTGTCGATCTTGACGCTGCATGTCAGGAAATTCAAAAAACATGGGATGTCAGTGTTACATCATTCAATCCGGTAAAAGGAATCGGCTTGGAAGCAGAGTGATGGAAAGGGCGATTGAGTTGAAGAGAAGCAGAAAGATAGATTGGGTCGCATTCGGGTTCATCGGACCGGCATTCCTTTTGTTCACGATGTTTATTATATTTCCGACGATATTCAGTGCATACTACAGTTTTACATCATGGGATGGAATCAGCCCTGTCATTAAGTTTGTCGGGATGGATAATTATAAAGAAATTTTCACCAGTGCAAGATTTGGGAATGCATTAAAAAATACTATCGTTTTGACGGTGATTATATCAGTGTTTGAAAATCTGATAGCATTGGTACTGGCCCTGATGGTGGATAATATCAGATGGTTTAAAAATTTTTTCCGAAGCAGCTTTTATATTCCTGTTCTAATCAGCGGTATCGTGTCGGGATTTATCTGGAAGATTATGTATAACTACAATTTCGGAACATTTAATTTCCTGTTGCATGCTGTTGGGTTGGACAGTGTAAAAAAAGACTGGCTTGGAAATCCCGCTTATACGTTGTTCAGTATTGCGGTGGTTCTGATATGGAAAGGTGCAGGATACTATATGATTATCTATCTGGCATCTCTTCAGAGTGTATCAACAGATTTGATTGAGGCGGCGCAGATTGACGGTGCATCTGCGCCGCAGAGGTTCAGATACATTACTGTGCCTATGATTTCAGGGGCATTTACCATTAACTTTACATTATCTTTGATAAACGGTTTAAAGGTATTTGACCAGATTAATGTTATGACGGACGGAGGACCGGGATTTACCTCGGAAACTCTTGTGTACCTGCTTTACAAAGTTGGATTTAACGAGGGAAGGCAGGGCTTTGGAACCGCCGTTGGCATCATGCTGTTATTGATTATTCTCATACTGAACACGGTACAACAGAAATTTTTACGAAGCAGGGAGGTTCAGTTGTAATGGAACGAGCACAGAAAAAACTGAAATGGACAGATGTCGTGCTGTTTGTTATTGTCATTTTTGTGGCTTTTCTCTTCTTATATCCTGTTTTCTTTGCGATAATGTCGGGGTTTAAAAGCAATGGGGATATATTGAAGAATCCAATGGCGCTTCCGAACTCGTTTTATGTTCAGAATTTTTTTGATCTGTTTCATAAATCGGATTTTTTTACTGCCATTGTTCATTCACTCACATTGACAATTGTTTCAGAGATTTTAATAGTATTTATCGTTCCGATGTCTGCCTATGGTATTGAGCGGAGACCTTCGAAAGTTACAAGATTAATTTACATATACTTTCTGGCAGGAATGATGATTCCTTTTCACCTGTATATGTTCCCTCTTTTTAAGGAACTGAAGATGATGAATATGTTTGGGAACATGGTTGGCCCTGTAGTAATTTATATTTCCGGGTCGATTGCGTTTGGATCACTCTTGTACTGTAGCTTTCTAAAAGGCATTCCGCTCGAGATAGAAGAGGCTGCAATGATTGACGGATCGTCGCCCTTTCAGACATTTTGGCTGATTACATTTCCGCTCCTTGGGCCATGTACGGCGTCTATGGTAATATTAAACGGTCTTGGAATCTGGAATGATTACCTTATGCCATATTTGGTTTTGCCAAGTGGAAGAGCCAAAACTATCACGGTGGAGATTGCATCTTTTGTAGGTCAGTACACTGCCAGATGGGATATTGTTTTTGCCGGAACAGTGATATCTATGATACCTGCGATGATAGTATTTATTCTATTTCAGAAGTACTTTGTCAAAGGAATTACGGCAGGTGCTGCGAAAGGATAGCGGATGATCATTCATAAAAGCAAGATTACTTTATATCATAAATATGCAACTGCAATCATACTGGTGGGAATCCTTCCCTCACTGATTGCAGTTTCTGTCATTTTGAATAGTATAGTTTTAAAATATCAGAAAGCTACGCTATATCGTTATACTCAGGCGGCAAACTATGTCACGGCCGATGTTACCAGCCTCATCGATTCCTATAACACGATTTCTAAATTGCCGTATTACTATAATTTTTCTACGGATGAAAAAGCTGCAAATAATTCCTATTCTTTTGACAGCTTTCGAAAGGTAATCTACGGAGAGATTTATGAGGAAGCAAATATGGAGATTGAGAGAAAACGAGATATGGATAGTTTTCTCAATTATATCGCAAGCATCGATAGTGATATTATTGCTACGCACTTTTTATTTGACGATAACGGTGAAACGATAGGTTTTCACTATACTAACCACAGCCCATATCTTGATAGTGAACCACTTTTTCTGAAATATATGAATTATTCGGAATGGGATAGACAATCAACAAGTCTTATAATCATCCCGACGCATCAATCAGACTATTTTGCCAATTGCAAGTACGATACAATCACGTTGGCCCGCAACTATTTTGATTTGCGCGGACCTGTGGGAAATGAATCCTATGTCGGGACTTTATTCATTGATATAAAACTTTCCAGTATAGAAAAATTGTTTAGACAGGCAAGATTAGATGAAAGCGAACAATGCTACCTGTTGGACAAAAACGGATATTGCTTATACAGTAATGTTGAGGAAGTCATCGGAAAAGAATATTCTGATTTGCTTATTGAAGAACAAAAAAATAACAGTAACCTGTTTCCGATTGTATCCGAAAAAGATGATTTTGGAATTTCGGTTTATATCTTTATGGACAATGAAATAGTATATGGGAATATTCATGACATTTACAGGATGATTATGGTTTTGCTGATAGGGATGGCTGCGATTGTTCTATGCGGTTCTGTTCTGGCATCCAAGCGGATTACAAAACCTATTTATGATATCATGAGTCAAATGGAGCAGATTGAGACCGGAAATTTTGATATCAAGCTGGAGGTTGGAGGAAACGATGAGATTGGTATTTTGTCTCAACGATTTAATCAGATGAGTCAGGCATTGAAACAATACATAAATCAGTCTTACCTCGCGAAAATTAAGATGAATGAAGCGGAACTTACAGCCCTGAAGTCTCAGATATATCCGCATTTTTTATATAACACTCTGGAGATTATCCGCATGACATCGTTGGAAGAGGGGGATGAAAAGGTTGGCAAAATGATAGAAGCATTGTCTGAGCAGATACATTATCTGATAGGACCGATGCAGGATGTAGTTCCCTTGAACAAAGAGATAGATATTGTGCAGAAGTATATTTATCTGTTGAATTGCAGATATGCAGGCAAAATCCAACTCCTTGAGAATTGCAGAAAAAGAGAAGATGTGATGGTTCCGAAACTGATTTTGCAACCTGTGGTGGAAAATGCCTATGTCCATGGCTTGAAGCCGAAAAACGGATCCGGAACAATTATGATAGAAACAGTGAAAAAAGAGGAGAATCTGGAAATCACCGTTATGGATAACGGTGTTGGGATGACAGAGGAGGAACTTGAAAAAATTTATATGCTTCTCAATAGTGATGAGCCCGGGGTAAAGAATGAATACAATTGGCAGAGTATTGGGATTAAGAATGTGAACGATAGGATCAGACATCTCTACGGAGAGGACTACGGCTTGGAGATTACATCTACTTCAGGCGTGGGAACGAGTGTTAAGATAATGATTCCTTTAAAATTGCGAAACAGTGGGGAAGAGTGCTATGGTGAAATTGATTTTGGCTGATGATGAGCCAATCATAACCAGAGGAATTCAGAAACTGATAGATTTTCCTTCACTTGGTGCTACAGTGATAGGAGAATATGAAGATGGTAAGAGCGCCATGGATGGGATCGCAAGATTAAACCCGGATTTGGCACTATTAGATATTTCTATGCCTGAAATGGATGGAATAGAGATTTTGAAAAAAATCAAGGAATTAAAGCTTGCGACAAAAGTCATTTTTATCAGTGGCTTTCAAGACTTTGAGTATGCAAAAGCTGCAGTGAAATATGGTGCTGTGGATTATCTCATAAAACCGGTGATACGAGATGAACTATTAAAGGCGATTGAAAAAGCCACGGAAGATATTCGGGATGCAGGGAACGTGGATTGGACAGAGGGTGACAAACAGCAAGGCATCTATGAAAATTACAGTAAGCTTAACAAGAAAGGTTATATTCCGATTATTGCTGAGGTAATGTTCGACAATGATGTAAATGAACAGACCGAAAAGCTTATGAAGTTCTCTTTTAACAGCTTCCTGAATGAGTATTTGGAAAATCATCAGCGGGGAATTGTTTTTACGAAGGATGAAAACACAGTGCTGGTGCTGAATGGAGTACATGAAGATGAGGCAGAAATTATTTTGCATGGTGTACGGGATGAGGCGGAAGCTTTTCTGAATCAAAAAATTTTTTTTGTTGTTGGAGAATATGTTGAGGAAATATCAGATATACCGGCAGCATATAAACGGTGTTACAGGTATCTTGGCTTTGATTATTTCGCTTCCTTTATACCGGGGAGAATTTTGCTGACCGGGGAAGTGCAGGCTTTGGAAGAACCGAGTGTTTCAGAGTTTGAGTGTATGGAGAAAAAAGTGATATCGTCAATTGTTTCTATGAATCTTGTGGAGCTACATTTGTATTATAACAAGCTCGTGAAGCTTATATTTAAAATGTCTGTCGGTAAACGAGAGGATGCCTGTTTTTACTTATGCTCAATGGTTCATCGCGCGGATGAACGGGTAAGGGAAATCCTTGGCGATGGCGAGCAAAGAAGCATGAGTGAGTTGCTTAAGTCAGCCAGAAATTGTGACAGCTACAAGGAACTGACGGAAGTTTTTGGAGAATATCTGGAAGCTGCACTCAGGACTCTGGGGACGATTGCCGAAAATTCTGACAAGAACGTCATGCATGTTGCAAAAACATATATTAATGAACATTATGCGGAGAACATAACCCTATCGATACTTGCGAAGGTAGTGCATATGAATCCGTATTACTTCAGTACATTTTTCAAAAAATGCAGTGGAATTAATTACAAAGATTACGTAAGCAGAATAAGGATTGAGCATGCTCTTCCGCTTCTTGTCTCCACGGATCAAAAACTTTATGAGATTGCCACAGTGATTGGCTTTTCAGATGCCCGTACATTTTCAGATGCTTTTCAAAAAATATACCATGA
>JAILPF010000168.1 GCA_024699575.1 Acetatifactor sp.
TAATGGTCAGTAAAAATGTTTTGTAAGATGTTCATAAGACCATTATGAGGGAAAAAAGAACAAAAAGAAACCCCTAACCCCTCATGAGTGAGGGGCAGGGGAGTTGATGTGTCGAAGACACTTTTTTACGTAAAGTAAGTCTTGACAAATATTACAATAATGATTATAGTGTACTTAAACAATAAGTACACTATAATACAAATGATCGAAATGCAAAAAGGAGAACAAAAGCGTGGAGATTATCATCAGCAGCAATACCAGTAAACCAATCTATGAGCAGATTACTTCACAGATGAAGGCGATGATTATGAGCGGAGAACTTCAGACAGGGGACTCGATTCCTTCAATGAGAGCATTGGCGAAGTCTTTACATGTCAGTGTGATTACGGTGCAAAAGGCATATGAGGATTTGCAGAGGGATGGATTTATAGAGACAACGGTTGGAAGGGGAAGCTTCGTATCTGCTCAAAACAAGGATTTTTTTCAGGAGGAACAGCAAAGACAGGCGGAAGAGCATCTGTCATACGCAGCAGATATTGCCCGCACAAGTGGAATTCCGCTCAGTAAATTAGTGGAACTTCTTACCATGTTTTATCAAGAGGAGGAGTAAGGATGGAAAATATTATGGAAGTAAAGAATTTAACAAAACAATATTCTGGTTTTCTGCTGGATCATGTGTCTTTTTCCATTCCTAAAGGAACGATTATGGGATTGATTGGTGAAAATGGTGCAGGAAAGAGCACCACAATCAATGGTATCCTTGAATTAATTAAAAAAGACGATGGAGAGGTTTTGTTTGAAGGGAAAGACATCTCCGCGGGCAAGCAGCCGAAAGAAGATATCGGAGTGGTTTTTGATGAAATTAATTTTTATGAAAGACTTACACCTGAAAAAGTAGGCAAAATTGCGAAAGCAACCTATAAACAGTGGAATGAAAGTGTATACCAAAATTATCTGAACAGATTTTCGCTGCCGGCGAGTAAGACGATAAAGGAATTATCCAAGGGTATGAAAATGAAATTGTCTATAGCAGTTGCGCTTTCCCATGATCCTAAGCTTCTTATTTTGGATGAGGCAACCAGCGGACTTGATCCGGTGATGCGAGATGATATTTTGGATATTTTCTTAGAGTTTGTGCAGGATGAGGAGCATGCAATTCTTTTGTCATCCCATATTACGACCGATTTGGAAAAAATAGCAGATTATATTACATTTATTCACAATGGAAAAGTTCTCTTTTGCAAGGAAAAAGATGAACTTCGATACCGATACGGTATATTGCGATGTGGGGAGAGCACATTTGCATCTATTGCAAAAGAAGAAATGCTGGCATACCGGAAAACGGATTATCAGTATAATGTGTTGATGGAGGATAAAGAGGAAGCAAGGAGAAAGTACCCTGCCGAGGTTGTGGATGATGCAACTATTGATGATATACTTTTACTTTATGTGAAAGGAGAGCAGGCAAAATGAAAGGATTAGTTTTAAAGGATATTTATAACGTTGTGGCACATGCCAAGTCATTGATATTGATATTAGTGATTTTTTCTTTTGCTTTTCAACCGATTCAGTGCGTGTGTATGGTCGCGATTATCTGTGGTTCTCTGATTTCCACTACGTTTTCGGTAGATGAGTATTCAAAGTGGCCAAGATTTGCTATGGTAATGCCCATCACCCGGAAAGAACTTGTGGGAGCAAAATATGTGGTACAGATGATTCTCTCCGTTATCGGTGCAACAGCCGGATTGTTTATCAGTGGCATAAGTGGATTGTTGCTACACAAGATTGAGCTGATTACTGAAGACATTAATCCGCTCCTGGTTGCAACATTGATGGCTGTTTTCCTTTCTATGCTGCTCGGTTCTATTATGATTCCATTGCTGTTTAAATTTGGAGCTGAAAAAGCAAGAATCGTTCTTTTAGGAGCTGCGATGATTCCGGCTGCTATGATTGTCGGTCTTTATTTTCTTTTAGAGAAGCTTGGGATTGTGCTTTCGGATACGGTGATGTTTGTTGGGCTCATAGGTCTTATAATCCTGATATTATTGTGGATGTATTGTTCTTATCTGATTAGCTCTCACATTTTTGAAAAGCAGGATTTATAAAATATAAAAGTGCTTAGAACTCAATGGAGGTCTAAGCACTTTTTGCCGGAGGGAGTTCAGATTGGCTTTTTGCGTGTATTAATTGGTAAATAGCTGACTCCAGTATTTGATACCATTTGCAGTCTGATAGTAACCGACACCAATTTTGTTAAAGTTGCTGTTCAAAATGTTTGCGCGGTGTCCTTCGCTGTGCATCCATGCATCTACCACAGCTTCAGGAGAAGCGTAGCCATATGCAATGTTTTCGCCTGCACGGCGATAAGAGATGCCCGATTGGGCAAGGACAGTGGAAAAACTGTTCCCGTCAGGTCTGGTATGGGAAAAGGAAGTGACGGTTTCTTCTGCACGAATCTGCGCGGCTTTTGTCAAATCCGATTCCAAAGTTAGAGCAGAGAGACCAGCTTTGGCCCGCTCTGCGTTCACAAGCTCAACGACTTGTTCCTGATAGGAGAGTTCCTTTGCAGGAGTTTCTTCTATAGGTGAACTATCAGGTGTTGTCACCGGGGTTGGCTCAGGTGTTGCATCTGGCGCAGTTTCAGGAAGTTCTTCCGGTTGCGACTCAGGAACAGCTGGATTGCTGGAACAGGAATTTTGCTGTTTGCATTGCTCCAGATATTGATTGATAAGTTGATTTAAGTACTCATTAAACTCCTTGTTGGATGTTAGACAGGCATTGCGGGAGATGATGATTTTTTTCCCATCTGCACAATATGTATTCGCCTGTGATGTAGCGTTTACAGTCATGTTTTGACTGCCAAGACATGTGATGGATAAGAGAGTTGCTGTTGCCAATGTAAGTTTTTTCATAAATGCTCCTTTCAAATATGTTACGTAAATGTTACAAGCTTGTTACAATTTTATTGTAATACAGAGTGAAAGGAGTGGGGAATGTAAATAATGGAAACAAAACAAGATGCGCAAAAACACTACGTGCTCTCTATGAACAATCTTTTTTAGGGCTTTACCACCTAAAATGAGGAGAATGAATTTTTTATACGTAAAAATCGGGGAAAAGTGTGGAGGATGAATGGGATAGAGAGAGAATTACCACTTAGAAAAGTGAAATGAAGGATTTGGTAGGTAAAAGATGTACAAATGATTACAAGAAAACATTTTTTTACCACCAAGAGAATAAAAAAAGAGCGTTTAGGTGGTAAATAGGAAATGACAAATGTGTCATGCACCACTCATAAACCGGCAAGTGCGGCCGGTTCATTTCGTGGAGGGCATTCGCCCTATAAAAAGAAGGATACCCCTCTTCCTTAGTGAGCAAGCTCCCACGGAAGAGTAGTATCCTTCTTTTTGCATGACAAAAGGCGAAGCCACATGACGGTATGGTTTCGCCTTTGAATAGTCGTTTTAATATGGTCAAAAATTAAGCCATCTCGTTTACTGCTTTGCTGATACGAGAAACTTTTCTAGCTGCGTTGTTCTTGTGATAAACACCCTTAGTTGCAGCCATTTCGATTGTCTTAGTAGCAGCGGTAAGCTCAGCCTTTGCAGCCTCTTTATCTCCAGCTTCAACAGCAGCAAGAACTTTCTTGATTGCAGTCTTCACACCGGATTTGATAGCTTTATTTCTCTCAGTCTTAGTGCGAGTTACTAAAATTCTCTTTTTTGCAGATTTGATGTTAGCCAAGTCGTACACCTCCAATTTGTATAATCTTAATTTACAAGAAAATGTTTCACTTTAGCCAGACACGGAAGACTAACGTAAACATACTATTGTAGTGTAGTAAAAAATGCAGAGTTTGTCAATACATATTTTCCTAAAAAATGCAAAAAATAGAGGTTGATGGAGGAAGAAATGTATGGGTAATTATCAGATCAGGACAGATCTTGCATTGGAGGCACGGGAAGGCATTGGTGGGATCAACGGAAGACTGAATGGAGTCAGGTCGGAGGAGTACGATA
>JAILPF010000173.1 GCA_024699575.1 Acetatifactor sp.
GGAAAAGAAGTAGAGGATGTTATTGGTCACCAATAACATCCTCTACTTCTTTTCCTGTGGTGAGAATTTACTGGCAAAAAGTTTTCGAATATAGTAATATAGAATGGATACAAGCAATTACGAAACGGAGAATAATATGCGACTTTCTGAGCTGTTAAAGTACCAGACGATAACAATCCAATGTCATGATAATCCGGATGCAGATGCGATTGCAGCCGGGTATGCCTTGTATTGTTTTTTTACGGATAAAGAGTGTGATGTACAGCTTGTCTATAGCGGAAAGAATCAGATAAATAAGGCGAATTTAAAGCTTTTGGTTGAGAAGCTTTCGATTCCCATTGAATATATTCCAACCGATTATATCAAAAAAAGAGAGGGGCTCTTAATCACAGTTGACTGTCAATATGGAGCCGGTAATGTGACTTACATGGAAGCCGACAAAATAGCTGTCATAGACCATCACCCGATTGAGATGGAGAATCCGGGTCTTTATAGAATTGAGCCTACGGTTGGAAGCTGTGCGACTCTTGCATGGAGTATGCTGGTGGAGGAAGGGTATCCTGTCAATGAGGATGTCTCTCTTGGAACAGCATTATATTATGCACTGTATATGGATACAAATCAATTTTCCGAATTGTTCAATCCGATGGATATGAATATGAGGGAACGTCTTACTTTTAATAAGAGATTAATCAGTCAGTTCCGCAATGCAAATCTTTCTTTGGAGGAACTTGAGATTGCCGGAATCGCGATGCTACGCTACAATTACAATGAAGATTACCGTTTTGCCGTTATCAAGGCTCAGCCCTGCGACCCTAACATTTTGGGACTGATCAGCGATTTTCTTCTTCAGGTGGCAGAGATAGATACCTGTGTTGTATATAATGAAATCAACGATGGTTTTAAATTTTCTGTGAGAAGCTGCGTTAAAGAAGTAAATGCAAATGAGCTGGCAGCATTTTTGGCAAAAGATATCGGTTCCGGTGGGGGACATTTTGAAAAAGCAGGTGGCTTTATCAGTATTAAACTGTATGAAAAATTATATCCCATGCTGCACTCAGAAGCATATTTCAGCAACAAAATGATTGAGTATCATGACATGTATTCGCTGGTGTATGCAGACCAGGTAAATCTGGAAATTGAACGCATGAAACAGTATCAGAGGAAGGATGCACCTATTCGATATGTGAGGCTCTCAGATATTGTTCCCATTGGTGACAGAGTTACCATTCATGGACGCAGTGACACTTGGGATTGGGTGTCTGAGGAAGATTTGCTTTTTTTGATAGAGAGGAATGGAGATATCTATCCTTTTGGTGTAGAACAGTTTAGGAAGTATCTGGAACCTACGGATGAGGAAGATGTACCGGATTATTACCACGATAAGGATTTTACACCTATTATTAAGGACTGGACCAATGACAGTATATATCTTCTGGACCGATATGTGAAAATCTGCAGACCAAAAGATACTTTCAAGATATACGCCAAACGGATGGACCGGGATATCAAATTGTTCCCGGTGTGGGATGGTGAGCGTTATCTGATTGGCAATGCGGGGGACTACATGGCAATCACAACCAATGACCTGACGAATATCTATGTTGTGGCAGGCAATGCTTTTTTTGACCGATATGAGGAAATTTAAAGCGAATCATTGAAAAAACAGTTTTCTATTTTTACCCTATGTGTTATGATAAAAGATAAGACAGTTTGAAAAATAAGAGGTTATTGTTATGAGCGAGACAGAATCAAAAAATTTTATTGAACAGATTATTGATAAAGATTTAGCGGAGGGCGTGTATGACACTGTGCACACTCGTTTTCCTCCGGAACCTAACGGTTATCTTCACATAGGACATGCCAAGAGTATTTTATTGAACTATGGACTGGCTGAAAAATATCATGGAAAGTTTAATATGCGTTTTGATGATACAAATCCCACCAAAGAAAAAGTGGAATTTGTGGAATCTATCAAAAAGGATATTGAATGGCTTGGCGCAGATTGGGAGGATCGTCTTTTCTTCGCTTCCGATTATTTTGATCAGATGTATGAAGCAGCTGTTAAGCTGATTAAAAAGGGAAAGGCCTATGTGTCTGATTTAAGCGCAGAGCAGATTAAAGAGTATAGAGGAAGCCTTACTGAGCCCGGAAAGGAAGATCCCTACAGTTCCAGGACTGTGGAGGAGAACTTAAAGCTTTTTGAGGAGATGAAAGCCGGAAAATATGCGGATGGTGAAAAGGTTCTTCGTGCCAGAATTGATGTGGCTTCTCCTAACATCAATATGCGTGACCCTGTTATCTATCGTGTGGCACATATGACACATCACAACACAGGGGATAAATGGTGTATCTATCCGATGTATGATTTCGCTCATCCCATCGAGGATGCTATCGAAGGAATCACACATTCTATCTGTACTTTGGAATTTGAGGACCACAGACCCTTGTATGACTGGGTTGTCAGAGAACTGGAATATCCGAAGCCACCAAAGCAGATTGAGTTTGCCAAGCTTTATCTGACCAATGTGGTTACCGGTAAAAGATATATTAAAAAGCTGGTGGAAGAAGGCATTGTGGACGGATGGGACGACCCGCGTCTGGTATCAATCGCTGCTCTTCGCAGAAGAGGATTCACGCCGGAGTCTATCAAAATGTTTGTGGAGCTTTGTGGTGTTTCCAAGAGCAATTCTTCTGTAGATTATGCTATGCTTGAGTATTGTATCAGAGAAGATTTGAAAGTTAAGAAACCCCGTATGATGGCAGTGCTTGACCCCATTAAGCTGATTATCGATAACTATCCGGAAGACAGCAGTGAGGAAGTTGAGATTCCCAATAATTTGGAAAATGAAAGTCTTGGTATGAGGAAGGTTCCCTTTGGCAGAGAACTTTATATTGAACGCGAGGATTTCATGGAGGAACCGCCTAAGAAGTATTTCAGATTGTTCCCGGGTAATGAAGTGCGCCTGATGAATGCTTACTTTGTAAAATGTACCGGATGCGTGAAGGATGAGAACGGCAATGTGACCGAGGTACACTGCACCTATGATCCTGCTTCCAGAGGAGGAAACAGTCCGGATGGAAGAAAAGTCAAGGGAACGATTCACTGGGTTCCTGCTGCAGAAGCAATCCGTGCAGAAGTCAGATTGTACGAGAACATTATCGACGAGGAGAAGGGGGTTTACAATGAGGATGGTAGTCTGAACCTGAATCCCAACTCTCTGACTATTAAGAAGGATTGCTATTTGGAACCGGCTTTTGCTGATGCAAAAGCTTACGACAGTTTTCAATTTGTGAGACAAGGATTTTTCTGCGTTGATGCAAAGGATTCCAAGCCGGATTCACTTGTATTTAACCGCATCGTATCTTTAAAGAGTTCATATACATTGCCTAAACAGGCATAATTGTTGATTATAGATTAGGAGGCTATTATGGCAGGTTTATTATCCGGTCTGGCGGGATTAGGGTTGGACA
>JAILPF010000187.1 GCA_024699575.1 Acetatifactor sp.
CTAGCAAAAGAGAAAGGGGATAACCTCTTTGATACGGCTATGCCTCAGGAACCCAGTGGCTTGCTTGGACCTGTAACTATAAGCATTGTGTAAAAGAAGACTGTATAAAACTGTATAAAATAAGAAGAAGCGCCGGTGCGCTTCTTCTTGTTTTTTTATTTTGGATAACCCGAAATTGTAACGTGCTTCTCGCGGTATTCCTTTGGAGTACACCCGAAGGTTTCTTTGTATTTTTTATAAAAATATGTCGTATTTTCATATCCTGCTTCGATTGCAATCTCTTCAATGGAACGGGAAGTGTTTAACAGTTGCATGTTGATGAATTCAAAACGCTGTTGCTGAATCAACTGTTTGAAGGAAAGCCCCGTGTATTTTTTGATGAAGGTTGTCAGATAGTTGGGATTCATTCCGAAGATGTTGGCAATTCCCTTCAAATCACAGGTTTTATAGTTACTTTCAATGTACTTCAGAATCGGAATGATACTAGGGTTGGGATTGTGCAATTCCAGCTTAGTCTGATCAGCCTCATAGACATTAACAAGCTCTAAAAAAAGAAGGTCAATGTAGCTGTTAATGATGTCAAAAGAGTTGACGGAAGCACTGAGGTGTTCACAGAGTATCTCATTGATGTATGTGCTGATTCTCCGGTTATTCTCCGAATTGAACAGAATAAAATTGTCGTGATAAGTATGTTCGGAAATCGAATTGATCAAAAAGCTTGAAAGCACACTATTTCCCGTCAGCTTTGTGAAAAGCGAATCTTTAAAATACTTTCTGGAGAAGACGAAGGAAATATGGATGTTTTTCTCACCGAGATACTGGATAGAGTGTGGTGTGTCGGAATCCAGAATGTAGAGCTGGCCTTTTTTGAGAGTGTAAGGCTGACCTTTAATTGTGTGGGTACATGAACCTGAATACATATAGCCCATCTCAATCCAGGAGTGAATGTGCTCGGGAATGTCATGAAAACGTCCGGTCTTGACAATCTTGATATTAGGGTTTGGAAAATTGAGAAACGGATACACGGGTTCCGGATCCAAGACGCATACGTTCATTCCGTCCACCAGGGTGGAACCAAATTGGTATTTGCCGGACAACATCAATTCCTCAACAGGATCGATTTGGTGTAACAGGTTGTTTAGAGAATTATAAGTAATCATAACGGCCTCCCTTTATGGAAATCATTATATATCGAAACTTCAAAACCCACAATATCAAGCTGAAGAATTGATGGTATTTCTATAACGTTTTGTTGTGGATGCTATATGAAAAACAGTGATAATATATGGAATATAGAAAGAGAAAGGATTTTACAGTGGGATGAAAAATGATGTAAAACAAAAATTTAAAAAGTACAGATTATTGTATCCGATTCTTATAATTGGGATTATCTATTACATAATTTTTATGTATATTCCTATTTTGTGGGGATTTATCATTTCCTTCAAGAACTTGAAGGTTGGCGGAACAATTGCATCTGCGCCTTGGGTCGGTTTGGATAACTACAGACAGGTGTTTGCAGACAAGGAGATGTTGAAACTTGTAAAAAACACATTAACAATCAGTGTCAGCAGATTGGTTTTTTCTTTTATACCCCCTATTTTGTTGACGATTTGTATTTTTGATTTGAGAAATAACGCTTTCAAGAAAATCAGTCAAACCATAGTTTATATTCCGCACTTTTTTTCCTGGGTGGTAATCTATGGAATCGCCTTTGCATTTTTTTCTGGAGACGGATTTGTGAATCATGTGATTTCTCTTTTCAATGGAGGAAAGACAATTGATTTTATGACTTCTACAAAAGCTTTTGTGCCTCTGCTCGTTGGAAGCCAGATTTGGAAGGAAGCAGGGTGGGGGACGATTCTGTATTTTGCGGCACTGACAAGTGTCAACACAGAGCTTTATGAGGCAGCCAAAATCGACGGTGCCGGTCCCATTGCAAGAATCCGTGCTGTGACACTGCCAGCGATGATACCGGTAATCACTTTTTCGCTGATTATGTCAGTGGGAAGCATATTGAATAATGATTTTGAACAGATTCTGCTCTTCTACAATGCGGCTGTATATGATGTCGGAGACATTATTGATACATGGGTTTATCGTGTGGGCTTGGGAAAAATGCAATACGGTATCGGTTCAGCAGTCAATATGATGAAAGCTCTTGTGAGCATGGTACTGATTGTGTTTACGAACAGTTTTTCAAAGAAAGTAACAGGAAGAGGAATGTTTTAATGAAAAAAGAGGGCAAGAAAATCAAATTATCCAAAGAAGAATTTATTTATCAGGTCGTGATATCTACGGTGCTTGTTATTGTTTTGATCTGTTGTGTCATCCCTTTCCTCTATGTTGTGGGGATGTCATTTACCTCGGAAGGGGAGATGATTGAGAGAAATTACTTTGTTATCATCCCCAAAAAACCGATACTGGCTGCGTATAGTTATCTGTTTACATCTACGGGATTTCTGGCGGGACTTAGGGTTACATTTGTCAGGACGGTATTGGGCGTGGTGGCAGCTCTCATTTTATCGGTGCCGCTGGGATATACTCTGGCACAGGAGAATCTTCCGTTTAAGAAAAGTTCAATGCTTTTCTTTATTATCACAATGATTTTGAGCGGAGGGTTAATTCCATCCTACATGTTGATGAACAAGTTGCATCTGCTCAATACATTCTGGGTTTATATTGTCCCGGGATGTGCCAATACTTACGGTATACTGGTTGTAAAGCTATTTGTGGAGGGAATCCCGAATGACATCATGGAGTCGGCAGATTTGGACGGGGCATCAGAGATTCAGAAGATGATTCGCATTGCAATTCCGCTTTTGAAGCCCACTATCTGTGCACTGGGGTTGTTTGCTGCGGTAATCCATTGGAACGATTGGTTTACCACAATGGTGTATGTAAGAGATGCCAAATATTATCCGGCACAGTTCATTGTGAGGAATCTGCTGACACAGAGCACTTCCGGTGAAATGATGAGCAACATCAGTACCTACGCCAGAATGACATCGAAATCAATGAAAATGGCCAGCGTTGTGGTGGGGGTGGTTCCGATTCTGTGTGTATACCCCTTTTTGCAAAAATATTTCATCAGTGGAATGTACACGGGGTCTGTAAAAGGATAATTGCGCTGCCTTTGCCGTTCAATCCCGGGAGTATCGGCTGGGAGACAGCGAGATTATATAGAACTTGAAACTATGATTTAGGAGAGGATTACAATGAAAAAGAGACTAAAACAAGCGACAGCTTTGTTCCTCACAATTCCATTTTCGATGGGGCTTCTTGCGGGATGCGGAAATGCCAAGCAGGCAACGGATGCAGTGAGCGAAACAAAAGAAACAAAAGAAACCAAAGAAACCAACACAGACATTGACCAAGCACAGGTACCTACTTCAGAGAGTGCATCACGCACATTTGAGGAGCTGGTTTTCCCGGATGCCATGCCTACAAATCCGACACTGGCAGAGGATGGATACTACGATTATGATGATATGAGCAAGCATTATGATCTGGAGTTTTTTACCTACAACTATGGTGCAGAGTCACCTGCCAACGATGTTGACCCGATTGTGAAGTATCTGAACGAAAAATATAATGTGTCCATTAAACTTTCTTCTGCCAACGGTGCAGATGTGGAGACGGTTCTTTCTACCAGATTCGCAGGAGGAGATGTACCTGATGTAATGATTCTTTCCAGCAAAAATCTTGGATTTTCTTTGGGAGAACAGGGACTTCTTGTGGATGCGAAAGAAATGTATCCATACATGCCTCAGACCTGCAAGTTTGTGACAAAAACTCTTTTGAACTGGTCTACAATGGATAATGGAACCATTCCTTTTATCACCAAGTATGCAATTCAGGACAGCGACATCTGGGGATTGGTAATCAGACAGGACTGGCTGGATAACTTAAATATGTCTATGCCTGCTACCATTGACGAAATTAAAGAGTACGCGCATGCATGTACCTATAATGACCCTGACGGAAACGGTGCAAATGACACCTATTTTATGATGGCAGCCAACGGTGGCAATGATTTCGGAATGCTTGGCGGCTTTTCAACCTGGTTCGGTAATCCGGCAGACCATGTGGAAAACGGTAAACTGGTTTCCCAGTATTTAAACGGTGTGCGTAAAGATTACCTTACATTTCTTCACGATTTGTATGCAGACGGTGTGTTTGCTCCTGACTGGTTTACCATTGAGTGGGAGAATGCAAAGGCTTATACCTTGAAAGATAAAATCGGTATGGTAAATTATCCATCCGGCGCATTATATCAGGAATATGTAACAGCAAATAACCTGAATTATGCTCTTGCTGCAAACTGGGAGTTCCTGGATTCGCTTCCAGAGGGAGTAAAAGGTGCGGCAGGCGGTAATCATGGAGAATGTATTGCAGTTCCTGTGAGCAACATCAAAGATGATGAAGGCAAGCTGAAGAGGATCTGCCATATTCTGGATACAATGTGCTATGGCGGTGAGTCCTATTTCTCCACAGTGCAGGGCGGCGGTGCGGATGTACATGAGGGGTATACTGCAGATGTGAGAGAATATCTTCCTGATGGTACCAACTATTGTAATGTTGACAGTACACACCCAAAATATAGTGTGTATGGAACTTCCGGACTGGAACTTGATCTCTGGCAGACCTTTGGTTACACATTAAAATGGCAGAAACAGTACTGTGCAGATGATGCGGATGCAGACTACAAACTGTATGTGGAACAGATCAATGACGGAAGCGCTAAGATGGCATCTTACGATCGCTGGCCCAATGATGAATTGCTCATCAATATTCCTGCAGACATTGCTCCGAACCTGGATGACTTTGTGCTTGCACAGGAATACAAGTTTGTTGTGGGTGAGAGAAGCTTTGACGATTGGGATAAGTTTGTTGAAGAGTATTTAAATGCCGGAGGAAGAGAGGTTCTTGAGGCAGAAGCTGAGTGTCTGGGATGTGAGTTGCC
>JAILPF010000188.1 GCA_024699575.1 Acetatifactor sp.
CATGTCGTCTTTTGTTATGTTATGATATCTCATAAGCCCAATTTTTCCTTATCTAATCATTACATACTCTTGCGTTCCGCAATCTCCGCCATCTTTGCATCATTCAATCTGGTATCTCCATGCACCCTTGAATAGGAAAGATAACCATTCATACGATCAATTTTGGTAAGATTACGGCTTCCGCATTTCGGACATACATCCATTTCCAACTCCTGATGTCCGCAGTCATCGCAATATGCTAAAGACATATTGACTCCCTCATAAAAGCCCATATCCATAGCTCTGCGAATCAAAGTCTTGATTGCATCCAGATTGTAATCAATCGGATACTTTACATACTGAATCTTTCCACCATTGCTTAAATCCCAGAAACGGTTTTCCAAATCCTGTTTCTGAATCGGGGTGATATCTTCTGTCACATGGCAATGGAAGCTGTTGCTTACATATTCTCTGTCAGATACGCCTTCAACAATACCATACTTCTTCCTAAACTGTTTTACCTGTAGACCACATAAATTCTCTGCCGGCGTTCCATAAATTGCATAAAGGTTTCCATCTTCCTCCTTGAACTCACTGATTTTCTGATTAATATGTTCAAGGACCTCCACTGCAAATGCGCCATCTTCAACTAAAGATTTTCCGTTAAAAAGCTCTTGCAATTCATTTAACGCTGTGATGCCAAAACTTGCAGTTGCAGCTTTCAGCAGCGGCTTAATCTTATCTGTCAATTGTAAATGTCCGCCAAGGAAACCGCCTTCGCAATATGCCAACGGGTTCGTAGATGCACGCATCTCTCCCAGATAAGCATAGGTACGAATATGAAGCTGCCTGATCAGATTAAGGTAATAGTCCAGAACCTCATAAAAATCTCTGCTTTCTTTTCGGGCCTTCGCAAGTATCATCGGCAGATGCAATGAGACAGCGCCGATGTTGAAACGTCCAACAAAAACAGGTACATCATTATCATCCGCAGGATGCATACCGCCTCTTTCATACCAGGGAGACAGGAAGGCTCTACAGCCCATCGGAGAAATTATTTTCCCGTATTGTTTGTAAATACTTGCAACATACCCTTTTCCGGTCAGACTCAGCCAATCCGGATACATGGTTTTTGCAGAACATCTGACACCTGCCTCAAATACATCCTCCAGTGGTTTGCCTGGTCCATGCAAGTTTTCATCATACAGGAAAACAATCTTAGGGAACAATACCGGTTTTTTACACTCGGCTTTTCCCTGCACTTTCCTGCGAACATCCAGCATACTGATTGTAGCAAGCTTTGCAAAACGTCCGGTACCTGTTCCTGCCGTAACAGTAATAAAAGGATAATCGCCTCTACTGCTTGCAACTGTATTAAATTTGTATTCCCAGCCCTGGAATCCTTGCTCAAACTCCTTGCATACATCCTGATATGCAACTTCTTCAGCCTTTTCCTGAGAAATACCCAATTCAAGATATTTCTTCAGATTTTTGTTATACGATTTTTCAGCATACGGTTCAAGAATCAAGTCTACACTTGGTACAGTAAATCCACCATACTGTTGGCTTGCGGCACTCAATACAATGTCACCGATTACATCAAATGCAACATCCAATGTTTTCGGCTCATTATACCAGATATTTCCCATTTCAAAGCCACCGGTCAATACGTTTTGTACATCAAACAAACAGCAGTTCATGGTATCTCTTCTGGCAGACATATCATGCACATAAATATATCCATCTCTGCATGCCTGAATCTCTTCTGTTGTAAGGAAAAATTTCTGATATAATTCCTTATTGAGCTGGTTAAAAATCAAGCTTCTCTTAGTGGATACAAGTGCTGAATCGGTGTTGGCATTTTCCTTGTCACCAATATACATAATGGACTGACTTTTCTTGTACACGTCATCCAGCATTCGTACAAAATCCTGTTTATAATTACGATAATCTCTATAACTCTTTGCAACAATCGGCTTTACCTGTTCCAGTGCGCTTTCAACAATATTGTGCATGATTGGAATCGGCACTTCATCCGAATCAAGTTCATCCACCTTTTCAACTACATATCTGCAGATATTCCGTTTTTCCTCCTCAGAGAATTTGGTAAGTGCTCTATATGCACTTTTTCCTACAGCATTGATAACCTTCTGAACATTGAAGATTTCCTTGCTCCCATCTTTTTTAATTACATAAACGGTCTTAGATGGCTGAAACAATTCACCATAGTTCTCATTTGACAAACCGGCTTGTTCAAAATTACTGCTCATAGACTTCATTCCCTTCATCATTTTCGAATAACCCTTATAATCTTTTGAGTATTCATGTAAAATTGATATTAGTTCGTAAGTACCATATATGGTAACATTTCTATTCATATATCTATATATAGTACCCACTAGAATATAGTATAAAAAACAAAGTCTTCCTTGTCAACGTGGTATAAGTAACAAAAAAGGTATCTAAAATTTAGATACCTTTTTTCAAAATGATACTTGTCAATTTTGTTTTTGCCGTTCCAAAATACAATTCAACCAATCAACATATTGTGTTTTTATATTTTGGGGAGAACTGATAGAGATATCCTTCCCGATACCGGCCAGCCACCCGAAAAACTGTCCGCTCACACACACCTTCACCCGGACCTGAAATCGCAATTCATCGATTGGACGTATATCTGCATCCTTTCCAAAGCGATCCATCACCACTCCTATCAGTCTGTTTGAGCAAATAAGAGAAACCGTCTCTTCCTCACCTGCAAACATACCAAATGTCTGATTTGTATAATCGGCCAGATCCTTCTCGGAGTACTTTTCCAAACCCTCCCTGGGGATATCAAGCACTTCTACCTTACCCATTTTGTCCACACGAAAATGTTTTATGATATGGCTATCAGAATCATAAGCAGCCAGGTAATAATTCTCCTCTTTCCAGATTAACGCCCACGGGCTGACAATTCTTTGTTTATTATCATAAGAAACAAGTTCTTTCTTCAGATTCCATGCAAGATATTCAAAGGAAATCTTCTTATTATCCTGAATCGCGCGGTGAATCGTATCTATGTTATAATAGATACTCTCATTTTCCGTCTTCACTCTGCCGGCTACATAAACCTGTCTCTGCAATTTTCCCGCCGCATACAGACCGGCTTTTTTTTCAAGCTTTTTGATAAGATTACGTGATTTCTTAGCTGTTATAAATCTTGATGACTGAACAGCATCTACCAGAAGTTTTAACTCAGGAAGTTCAAACTCTCTCTCTGCCAGATAATATCCTCCGCCATACCTGCTGCGAACCTGAATAATGTCATATCCAAAATCCGTCAGCTTTTCCATATCGTTATAAATACTCTTTCGCTCTGCCCGAATTCCAAGCTTCTCCAACCGTTCTATAATATACTGTGTACTCAGAGGATGCTGTTCGTCCGACTCATCCTCGAGCATTCTCACAATATACAGGAGCTTTAACTTCTGTCCCTCAGACCTCGCCATTACCAAGTCTCCTTACGTATAATGCATACATACTATTTATTGTTTTTCTTTTTTCGCAGATAAATACCGAATGCAGTTCCAACTCCTGCAATTACAACAATAACTAACAGCAAAATAAGATAGGACAAAAAGGAATTTACAAAACTAATCATCTCATTCACCCTTTCCTTCAGCACATAGAATCAAAAAAGTTTCTGATGTTTTCAGTATAACAACACCCATTTTTTTCGTCAAGTCATCTGCCAGACACCTGTCTTGATAAACTGATCTGCCTGTTCTACCGAGCGTTCAATAATCCGTCTGTCATATCCGATGACATCCAGAAGCTTGATGGCATTTCTGGTAGAGGCCGGCCCCTCAAGCAGACGATACGGGAACAAAATATCCCCCTCCTGTATGCTTTCTTCAAAATGGAAATTTTCATATAGTCCATTGAGAAGTTCTGTTAATTCGATATCATGAGTTGCTGCAAAACAGATACATCCGAGATTATATAAAGCTTTTAATATCTGTGTTGAGGCTGCAATCCTCTCCACAGTATTCGTTCCCCTTAAAACTTCGTCCACAAAGCACAAAACTTTTCTGTTCTTTTCATTTGCAGCATCCAGAATTCGCTTTAATGCCTTAATTTCAACGATATAATAACTCTCACCGCTTTGCAGATCATCTCTCAATGCCATTGAAGAATAGATGTCAAAAAAAGAGGTTTTAAAAGCGGATGCGGTACAGGTGTGAATTGTCTGTGCCATAATGGCATTGACAGCAACTGTTTTCAAAAATGTCGATTTACCCGAGGCATTAGAGCCCGTAAGTAAAACGCCCTGCCGGACAACCATGCTGTTTTTGACCGGATCTGTCAAAAAAGGATGGTATATATCCTCCATCACCAAATCGTTATCATAAAATTCCGGTATACAGTAACTGCCTATCGCCTTGCGAAAAGCGCCTATCGCTATTGAACTTTCAATCTGCCCGATGATTCCAATCAGACCATCTACATCCTGCACATGCTCCCGTAGTCTCGAAAGCTTAATATTAAACAAAATCAAATCAATATGGAACAGCATTCTCAGATAATCAAGAATCAATTCCAAAGGGTTGCCGGTTCCGGCAGTTCCCCGTGGCATAAACATCCATACCGATCCTCTTTGCAAAAATGAAAGCTTATCTGTGTACTCACGCATCTGCTTCCATTCATCCGTACATGGTGCAACCTCAATTTTTGTTATTTTTTTACTGATAGCAATCAATCTCGACAAATAAGCAAAACTGATGATGTATGGTTCTATCTCATTCCTTTCCCTGAAATAAGACATAATGTTGTAAATAACCAGGCAGGCAAGTGCCAGCAGAGCCATAGATACATTTACAGGGATTAAAGCAATCAGAGCAATAAACAATAGATTGCAAAAATATGCTTTTTTGTTTGAACGATTATCCAGATAATCCAGGTTCTCCAGATAATCATACAATGAATATTTGCCTGTGTAGCCAAGTTCATGCATGCGACATTGTATCCTTACACGTTCATTTTCATGTTCCTGGAAAAAAGAGACGATATTTTCCTGATGTAAAAGCTCATTCTCACTCCTTCGGGTTTGTCGCAATATATAATAGAGATATTCTTCACCGGAAGCAGAATAAGTATAATTTAAAAGTTTCCATAGTTGTGTAAGTTCCAAATCATTCCATGTAATATCATCAATCTGCCCGGCAGCTTTATGCCTTTTATAATAGCTGTCCACATGGTACATTGTATCTGAATTATATTTTTTAGGGGGAAGCACGCCGTATTGTGTATACAGATTCTTTATAAAATTTCTTTCTCTCTTTTTTGCGTTATAAACTTCCTGCCCCAGAATAAGAGCCAAAATAATTGCAACCGCAAATGTAAAAACTATATATTCCATAACTCCAAGTAATTCAGTGCTTCCTCCTGATGTCATTTTAAAAATGTACTATTGCAAATACGTTTTACAATTGCATTACACTTTTTATAGAGATACTCAACGTCTTCTCCGATATTAAAATGTCCATCCAGATATAGCACCTTTCCTCCAATCATAGTCATTTTAATATTTGATTTACTTCCGCTATATACCAGATTTTTAGAAATATTATGAACAGGTTGCATATTGGGCTGGTGCATATCAATCATGATGATATCCGCACACTTTCCGACAGCCAACGAATCACATTTGTTCTGATTCATCACTCTTGCCCCTTGCGTTGTTGCCATGCACAACACATTAAGTGCATCCATACTTGCAGCATCATCTTCCCGATATTTACTAAGAGCCGTCACTAAAAACATCTCCCGGAACATATCCAGACAGTTATTACTTGCAGGGCCATCGGTACCAATTGCAACCGGAATTTTGCGTTTTACAAATTCGGCTATCGGTGCAATTCCACTGGCCAGTTTTAAATTTGATGCCGGATTGGTAACAACACTCAGTCTGCGCATCTGCATTAAATTCATATCTTGTTCCGTCACATGTACACAATGAAAGCCTCCGCCGCCAAAGTCAAACACTCCCAAAGAATCAAGATATGTCACCGGCGTCACACCGTTTCTTTTCTTGCAGTCTTCCACTTCTCGTATATTCTCTGACATATGGGTATACACAGGTGCCTTATAATGATGCGCCAATTCAGACACACCGCATAAGAGTTCTTTTGAACAGGTATATTCGGCGTGAAATCCAAGTTGATAATTTATAAGTGAACCCGTCTTATTCCATTTTAAAAATTCATCCTCCATCTGATGAATGGAAGATGTAAAATTGTTTAGACCACCGACAAGGCAGCATCGCATTCCTATATCAAGACATGCTTCAGCCACAGCATCCGGATTAAGGTACATATCAAATATGGATGTAATTCCAGATGTCAAATATTCTAAAATTGCCAGTCGCGTGAAATCATATATATCATCCGCTGTCAATTTGGCTTCCATCGGAAATACCTTGTCATTCAGCCATTCCTGCAAAGGAAGATCATCCGCAAAGGAACGTAAAAAAGTCATTGCTGAATGAGTATGTGCATCCTTAAACCCCGGCATCAAAAGATTACCTTTACAGTCAAGCTCCAAATCCCATTTAATTCTGGGTACATTTAATTTATTCCACTGTTCCGAAAGTTCATCCCGATTGGCAATATAGGCAATTTTATCATTTTTTACCCAGATTTCCCCTGCAAAAACAGGACTATCCGGTTCCATAGTTAAAATGAGTGCATTGTACAATCTAATATTCATCTGATGTCCTCCCCTCCAAAACTATAAGGCAACAAATCTGACAACATGTACGTTTTATACTCACGAATACTCTTTGCAACAATTACTTGAAAATCTGCATCTGCAAATTCATTCATGACCTGCCTGCATATTCCACAAGGATAGGCATACTCTACCGGTTTCTGTTCTTTCATTCCACCGACAATTGCTATTGCAACAAACTCTGTCTCTCCCTCACTTACCGCTTTAAAAAAAGCCGTCCGTTCTGCACAATTTGTTGCTCCATAGGAGGCATTTTCAATATTACAGCCCTGATATATCCTGCCATCTCTTGTAAGAAGTGCCGCACCAACACTGAAATGTGAATAAGGAGTATACGCTCTTTTTTTTGCCTCCAATGCCTGCTCGATCAAATTTGTATAATCCATATTGTCTCCCTTTATACAATATTTACAATAGCTGTTCAAATTTTTGAATAGATTCCGTCACCAATTTTGTAAAGCGAGGTGCTACCTCGTCCGCAGCCTCCTGAACTTCTTTATGGGACAATGGCGTATCAGACATACCGGCAGCAAGATTACTGATGCAGGAAATTGCACAGACCTTCATTCCCATATGATTTGCAGCAATCGCCTCAACAACGGTACTCATGCCTACAGCGTCACACCCAAGCGACCGAAGCATTCGTATCTCTGCAGGTGTCTCATAGGAAGGGCCTGTAAGCTGAGTGTAAATTCCCTGTTGTAAATAAATGCCGTTTTCTTTTGCAGTCTCAGTAATGCACTGCTGAAGCTCCGGAGAATAAACATGGCTCATATCCGGAAATCTTACCCCTAACTCATCCATATTCTTTCCAACCAAAGGATTGGGAACAAACAGCGAAATATGGTCCTTTAAAAGCATTAAATCGCCTGCATGAAATGTCGGGTTCACTCCTCCTGCAGCATTGGTCAAAAACAGTATCTCCGCCCCCAGTAATTTCATCAGGCGTGTGG
>JAILPF010000215.1 GCA_024699575.1 Acetatifactor sp.
TAGATATTACCAAATATCTATTAGTTTATCAAGGAAAGATGTGGTATGATAGGTAGAAAATAAGAGAAACATATGAGGAGACGGTACAAATGGAAATTGTTTTAATCTTGTTAAAACGCCTGATAATCATGTTTATTTTCATGGGAATCGGCGCTCTGCTTTATAAGCGGAAGTACATAACGGACGAGGGCAGCAAAAGCTTTGCCAATCTTTTAATCTATCTGGTGCTCCCCTGCGTCATTTTAAATGCATTTATGTCAGAGAGAACACCGGAAAAAATCAAAGCACTGGGAATCAGCATTCTTTTTGCGGTAGTGCTTCTTTCTCTGTCTATGCTGGTGTCCAGACTTTTGTTTAAAAAGGACCCCATCAGACATTTTGCCAGTGCCTTTTCCAATCCCGGATTTTTTGGTATTCCATTGATTATAGCGGTACTTAACGACAAGGCAGTGTTTTATGTAGGACCGTTTATTGCCTGTCTGAATATTTTACAGTGGACTTATGGCGTGGCGACTCTGAAAGAAGAAAAAATCAAAGTAAACCTCAAAACCATTTTTGGCTCTCCTTTCATTATTGCCTTTTTGCTGGGAATCATATTATTTTTTAGCGGAATCACGCTTCCCGGAATTCTTACGGATGTAATCGGTACTTCGGCAAGTCTGAATACCCCGATCGCCATGATTGTGTCCGGCGTGTATCTGGCCAAAGCGGATTTGAAAGCAATGTTTTCCAATGCAAAACTTTATGTGATTTCTGCATCCAGATTGCTGTTAATTCCGGTATTATCCGCGGTGCTGCTCAGCTTACTGCCGAATGAGTATTATGATTTGAAAATCAGCCTGCTGATTGCAAGTGCATGTCCGGTTGGTTCCAATGTGGCCGTCTATGCCCAACTGCACAATAAAAATTATGTATATGCGGTGGAGACAGTGGTTATGTCCACCATTCTCTCCATCTTATCGATTCCGGTACTGCTCTACGTAGCACAGGGAATCTGGAGATAAATGAAATAAACGGAGGTAGAAAAAATGGACGAGAGAGTAGAGAGATATCATGAGCTCAACAAATCAGTACAGAAAGGAAAAATTTTGTTTACGGGTTCTTCCCTGATGGAACAGTTTCCCATTGAAAAGTTTATGGAAGAGATGGGAAATCCATACACCGTGTACAACCGTGGAATCGGCGGATACCGTATAGCAGATATGGACAGGGAGCTGGATGCCATGGCACTGGAGCTTGCACCTTCCAGAGTGTTTATCAATATCGGAACCAACGATTTAAGTGATCCCAATATGCCTATATCAGAGGTTATGGGAGGCTATGAAGGAATCTTAAACAGAATCAAAAAGGCCTGCCCGGATGTTGAAATTTATATGATGGCATATTATCCTATTAATTATGAGGCGGCAGAGGATTTCATGAAACCCTGTCTTGCTATCAGAACCAACGAGAAAATTAACGAGGCAAATCAAGAAGTGGAAAAGCTGGCAAAGAAGGTTGGCGCCAGATACATTGATGTAAATAAGAACTTAAAAGATGAACAGGGCAGACTGAAGGCAGAATATACTGTGGAAGGAATGCATATCAAAGAAGAGGGTTATCGTTCCATTATGGATGACCTGATGAAGTACGTTTCTGAGCCTGCATGGAAATAATGAAAAAATTTTTCGTTTTCTTCTTGACCTTCCAGTGACTGGAAGGTGTACAGTTATCTCGTAATAAGACCTTGTGTGGTCTGTGACAAAGAGAGGCTTGCGATGAAAATCAACCAAGTGGAAGAACTGGTAGGAATCACCAAGAAAAATATCCGCTTTTACGAAGAGCAGGGACTGATTATGCCGGAGCGTAATCCGGAAAACGGCTACCGGGAGTATACGCTTAAAGATGTGGAGCAGCTGAAAAAGGTAAAACTCTTTCGGCAGCTGGCTCTGCCAATCGAGCAGATCAGAGCATTGCTTGCAGATGAGATTTCTGTGGACCGATGTTTGGAAGAGCATATCCAGAGGCTGTCTCATGAGCAGCATAACCTTGAGATTACCAAGGAAATCTGTCAGATGATGGAGGGGAAAGTGGATAGTATTCAAAAGCTGAATTCCGAAGAGTACTTGCACCTGATGAGCAGGCTTGAGGAAGGAGGCGCAAAATTCATGAATGTGCAGGAAAAGGATGTACGCAGGAAAACCATCGGTTCCATTGTGGCAGCTTCTGTATTCGCCTTATTCATTGTAGCATTGATTGCGTTGTTTCTTTGGTTGAACTCCGTAGAAGGTGCACCGGCGGGTATTTTCATTTTCTATATCGGTATTTTTGCATTGGTGCTCATAGGAGTGATTGTCGCACTTTGTTTGAGATTAAAAGAAATCAGAGGAGGAGAAGAAGATGAAGCTGGTAAGTATTGATTGTATTCCGGGTAAAGAGTTTGAGGCACTTGGTATGGTGAAGGGGACGATTGTACAGTCCAAGAATATCGGTCGTGATTTCATGGCAGGGATGAAGACCATCGTCGGTGGAGAGATTGCCGGTTACACGGAGATGCTCAAGGAAGCAAGGCAGATTGCTACCAAGAGAATGGTGGATGAGGCGGAAGCGCTCGGCGCAGATGCAATTGTAGGTGTACGATTCAGTTCATCGGCAGTGATGCAGGGAGCAGCTGAAGTCATTGCTTATGGAACAGCTGTAAAGTTCTTGAATTAAAGGAAGATATAAATGAATCCGGACATGCTTAATGAACTTCAAAAAATTACCCCGGAAGAGCAACGCATTTTAGACGGGAATCATCAGATTGATGATAGCTTGTACCAGAGCGAAGCGGGACGTGTATATGATGCAAAGAAGTTGCTGGAATCAGGAAAACTGATTTCTATTCGAAAGCATACAAGATTTATTTCTTTTCCGGCACATACGCATAATTATGTGGAGGTAATATATGTATGCAACGGTTCGTTACATCATATTATCAATGGGAAAGATGTTTATCTGAAGCAGGGGGAACTTTTGTTCCTGAGTCAAAACGCCGTGCAGGAGATTGAGGAAGCAGGCAAGGATGATTTGGCGGTGAACTTTATCATCCTTCCTGAATTCTTTGATGCTGTGCTTCCGATGATTGACGGGGATGAGAATCCGTTGCGGGAGTTTGTCGTACAATGCCTGCGAGGAGAGGAAAGCAATAGCAGTTATATTCACTTCAAAGTTGCGGATATCCTGCCAATTCAAAATCTGGTGGAGAACCTGATTTGGACGTTGATGAACAGGCAGTCTGAAAAACGCTCCATCAATCAGATTACCATGGGATTGCTGTTCTTACAGCTTCTGAATCATGTAGAGTCTGCAGATATGGAATCAGGGGATGACGGTCAGAAGCTGATGTTGACGGTGCTTGGTTATATTGAGGAGCACTATCGTGATGGAGAGCTTCGGCAACTTGCGAAGCAGCTACATTACGACATCTACTGGCTGTCGAAAGAAATCAAGCTACGAACCGGGCAGACATACACAGAGCTTGTTCAGAACAAAAGATTGTCTCGCGCAGCGTACCTGCTGACATACACATCGATGTCTGTCGCAGATATCGGAACAGCGGTTGGATATGAAAATCTGAGTTATTTTCATAGAATCTTCCGGAGCAAATATGGAATGAGCCCCAAAAAATATAGAGGCTTAAACAAATAAGGACACTTTTTTAAACAAAAGTAGTCCTTTTTTTGTTGCCGCAAAATAGATAGTATAAGGATATGACTAGCGGAAATTGAACGGAGAAAGGAGTGTTAGAAGTGGGAAAATACTATCTTGCGATAGATATTGGCGCCTCGGGTGGGAGACACATTTTAGGACATGTTGAAGACGGGAAGCTAATAACGGAGGAAATCTATCGGTTTCCCAATGGACTGGTTGAAAAAAATGGTCATAAGTGCTGGGATGTTGACGAACTGTTCAGGCAAATTATAAACGGGTTACGTAAGTGCAAAGAGCGTAATCTGATTCCGTCCTACGTAGGCATCGACACATGGGCGGTTGATTTTGTCTTACTGGATGAAAATGGTGAACGCATCGGAGACGCAGTGGGATATCGTGACAACAGAACACAGGGTATGGATGCGGAAGTATACAAAGTTATCACGGAAGCCGCCCTCTATCAGAGGACAGGAATACAGAAGCAGCTCTTCAATACTATTTATCAGCTGATGGCTGTTAAAAAGAATTCTCCAGAGAATCTGAAACAGGCAAAAATGTTCTTGATGATTCCGGATTATTTCAACTACCAGCTTACAGGAAAGGCGGTTGCAGAATATACGAATGCAACGACTACGCAGTTGATTCATGCTGAAACCAATGACTGGGACAGTGAACTTATGGATGCGCTGGGATTTCCGAGAGAAATCTTTCAAGAGATTCACAAACCGGGTTATGTGCTGGGCAATTTTAGGGAGGAAATCAAAAAGCAGGTTGGTTTTGACGCACAGGTTGTTCTGGTGGCAACTCACGATACAGGTTCAGCTGTTATGGCGGTGCCAAGTGAGAAGGAAAATATAGTATATATCAGTTCCGGAACATGGTCTCTCATGGGAACGGAGTTAAAGAAGGCGAACTGTTCTGAAATCAGCGGACAACATAATTTCACCAATGAGGGAGGGTATGATTACCGATTTCGATACCTGAAAAATATCATGGGCTTATGGATGATTCAGTCCGTAAGGAAAGAGATGGCACCGCAGATGGATTATGGTGAAATCTGTGAGGGCGCATCCGGAGAGAAAATAAAATCTATTGTGGATTGCAATGACAGCAGATTCCTGTCACCTGAAAGCATGGTTGCGGAAGTTCAAAAGGCGTGCCGCGAATCAGGACAGGAAGTTCCGGAGAACATTTTTGAAGTGGCAGCCGTTGTATACAACAGCCTTGCCGTTTGCTATGCAAAGGTACTGGATGAGCTGGAGCGGATAAGCGGGCACCATTACGAGCAGATTCATGTTATCGGTGGGGGAGCAAATGCTGAGTATTTAAATCAGCTGACGGCGACGAAATGCGGTTGCAATGTGTGTGCCGGACCGGTGGAAGCAACCGCAATCGGAAATTTATCTGCACAGATGATTGCGGCAGGGGAGTTTGCGACTTTGCCGGAAGCAAGGAATTGTATCAAAAATTCGTTTGAAATAAAGAATTACGAACCATAAGGAGGAAAATATGAATCAGAATGACCGATATGAAGCGGCAAAAAAACAGTATGCGTTGTTTGGGGTAGACACCGATGCAGCAATTGAAAGATTGAAAGAAATACCGGTTTCCTTACATTGCTGGCAGGGAGATGATGTAACCGGTTTTGACCATGACGGTCCTCTTACGGGAGGGATACAGACCACCGGAAATTACCCGGGGAAAGCGAGAACCCCCGAGGAACTGATGCAGGATCTAGACTTTGCCCTCAAGCTGATGCCAGGTAAAAAGAAATTGAATCTCCATGCCAACTATGCGATATTTAAAGAAACAGGATACGCAAATCGTGATGAATTGGAACCAAAACATTTTGCACCCTGGGTAGAGTTCGCAAAAGAAAGAAATATGGGAATTGATTTTAACCCCACTTTTTTCTCGCATGATTGTGTGAAGGATGGATTGACCCTCACAAGTCCTGATGAGGGGACAAGAAACTTTTGGATCCGTCACGGGAAGGCGTGCGTGAGACTTTCAGAGTTTTTTGCAAAAGAGACAGGGATTCCGTGTGTGATGAATATCTGGATCGGTGATGGATATAAGGATATTCCTGCGGACAGGATGGGGCCGAGACTTCGATACAAGGATTCCATCGAGCAGATTATAGCCGAACCACACGATCCGGCGCTTGTTAAAATCTGTGTGGAGTCAAAGGTATTTGGAATCGGGGTGGAATCTTATACTGCAGGTTCCGCAGAATTTACATTAACCTTTGCAGCCACCCATGAAGGCATTCTGCCATTGATGGACAATGGACATTATCATCCTACAGAAGTGGTGTACGACAAAATTCCGGCGTTACTTTGCTTTTTCCCGGAGATTGCGCTTCATATCACAAGACCGGTCAGATGGGATTCGGATCATGTGGTTTTGTTTGACGATGAGACGAAAGAAATGGCGAAGGAGATTGTGCGCTGTGATGCAATTAACCGGGTGCACATGGCGTTGGACTATTTTGATGCGAGCATCAACCGTATTTCAGCATGGACTGTCGGCTTCAGAAGCTGGCAGAAGGCACTTCTCAACGCTCTTTGTACACCCAATGACAGTCTGAAGGTGCTGCAGGATGAAAGTCGCCTGACAGAGCTGATGGTGATGCAGGAAGAAGTAAAAACACTTCCGTTTGGTGCCGTATGGGAAAGATACTGTGAGCAGTGTGGTGTGGAAAGCGGTGCAGAATGGTTTACAAAAGTAAAAGAGTATGAAAAGAATGTTTTGACCGGAAGAGGTTAAAGAATCATTGGAGGAAGATATGTACGTTTTAGATGCAGAATTTGTAAAAAGCTTTATCCGGATGGCTGATGATGGCTGGAATCAGGGCTGGCATGAGCGTAACGGTGGAAATCTATCCTATCGCATGAAAGTGGAAGAGGTTGACAGTGTAAAAGAGAACTTTAGCAAGAACAAATGGCAACCGATTGGTGTCAAAGTCAGCGGACTTGCCGGAGAATTTTTTCTGGTGACAGGCAGTGGCAAATACTTTCGCAATGTTGCTATTAAACCGGAGGACTCCATCTGTATTATCGAATTGGATTCAGAAGGTGTGAACTATAGAATCGTATGGGGGTTGGTAAACGGTGGACGCCCAACATCAGAGCTGCCCACGCACCTGATGAACCATGAGATTAAGAAAAAAGCAACCGGTGGAAAACACAGAGTGATTTACCATGCACATACCACCAATATCATTGCTTTAACCTTTGTACTTCCGTTGGAGGATAAAGTATTCACCCGAGAATTATGGGAGATGGCAACGGAGTGTCCGGTGGTATTCCCTCAGGGGGTGGGTGTAGTTCCATGGATGGTTCCGGGAGGTAAGGATATCGCGGTTGCGACGGCTGAACTGATGAAAAAATATGATTTGGCAATCTGGGCGCATCATGGAACTTTTGCATCGGGGGAGGATTTTGACTTGACCTTCGGTCTGATGCATACTGTGGAAAAATCAGCTGAAATATTGGTGAAAATGTTGTCTATGAGACCGGATAAGTTGCAGACAATTACACCGGACAATTTTCGTGACCTTGCAAAAGACTTTCGGGTAACCTTGCCGGAAGAATTTTTATATGAGAAGGATATTTGGGGAGGAAAGTAAAATGCTGTATGAGGCAAGTAAGGAATTAAGAGATGAAGAATTTGAGAATCCGTCCAGCGAGTACAGGGGGACGCCGTTCTGGGCGTGGAACACCAAAATGACGGAGGAAAATATCCGTTATATGGTCGATGTGCTGGAAAAGATGGGTATGGGTGGTGCACACATCCATTGTAGAACCGGCATGGCAAATGAATATCTGGGCGAAGAGTTTATGGAGCTTGTTAAAACAGCCCATGAGGAATTCGGCAAGCGAGGAATGCTTACCTGGTTGTATGATGAGGATAGATGGCCTTCCGGAGCTGCAGGTGGACTGGTGACTAAGAACCATGCAAACAGAATGAGATATTTAGTGTTTTCACCGTGCGAGCTGGAGTGTACAGAGGAGCAAAATGCATCCTTTTCCTCCACGGCTTCTGCGGTCAGAAGTGCGGAGCGCACTTTTCTTGCGAGATATGAGGTAAAGATTGAGGATGGTTATCTGAAGCATTACCGTATGCTTTCAAAAGAGGATACAGTGGCTGAAGGTGCAAAAGAATGGTTTGCATATCTGGAAGTATCCGGTGACAGCCCTTGGTTTAATAATCAGGCGTATGCGAACACTTTGGATAAAAAAGCAATTGATTGTTTTATTGAAACCACTCATGAGAAATATTATGAGGCATTGGGAGACAGCTTTGGCAAAGATGTCCCCGCAATTTTTACGGATGAACCTCAGTTTTCCCACAAGCAGAGATTGGGATTTGCAACGGAGGAGCGTGCAGTAACGATTCCATACACAGACGATTTCGAGCAGGGATTCCTGGAAAAATACGGGCATAGCCTGCTGGAGGCGCTCCCGGAGCTGTTTTGGGAGCTTGGAAAGGATAAGTTTTCTGTGATCCGTTACCAATATCACGACTATGTATGTGAAAGATTTGCACAGGCCTTCGCGGACAATATCGGAAAGTGGTGCAAAGAGCACGGAATTCTTTTAACAGGTCACATGATGGAGGAGCCTACATTGGCATCACAGACAGCTGCTCTGGGAGAAGCCATGAGGTCTTACCGTTCCTTTGGTCTGCCGGGCATTGATATGCTCTGCGATAACAGAGAATTTACGACTGCCAAACAGGCACAGAGTGCTTCCAGACAGTTTGGAGCTCCGGGGGTTATGAGTGAACTGTATGGTGTGACCAACTATACGTTTGATTTCAGAGGGCATAAACTGCAAGGTGACTGGCAGGCTGCACTTGGGGTTACCGTCAGAGTGCTCCATCTGACCTGGACCTCTATGGCTGGTGAAGCAAAGAGAGACTATCCTGCATCCATCAGTTATCAGTCTCCCTGGTATCAGGAATATAAGAATCTGGAAGATTATTTTGCACGTATCAACACAGCTCTTACCAGAGGGAAAGCAGATGTCAGAGTCGGGGTAATTCACCCTATTGAGTCCTACTGGCTATACTGGGGTAATGATGAACAGACCGGGGAAATCCGTAGGCAACGTGATGAGAATTTCTCTAACCTGGTGGAATGGCTTTTGTTTGGATTAGTTGATTTTGATTTCCTGTCGGAATCCCTGCTTTTGAGTCTTGACAAGGAAGTGACAAAGGATGGTAATCTGCGCTGTGGAGAGATGAAATACGATGTTATCGTGGTTCCCGATCTGATTACCATCAGATCTACCACTTTGTCCCTGCTGGAGCAGTTTGCAGAGAATGGCGGAAAGGTTGTATTCGCGGGAAAAATCCCTACACTTGTAGACGCGGTTCCATCAGACGGACCGTCTAAGCTTGCAGCGAAAGCCGTGCGCACCGACTATACGAAACTGGATATTCTGGATGCAGTGGCTCCATTCCGAAGTATTGACATCAAAAATGAAGTGGGTACAAGAACCGACAATCTGATTTATCAGCTGAGAACGGACGGTAAAGGGAAATGGCTGTTTATAGCACATGGAAGGAAGCCTTATTCCGAGGATGTTCCGAGAGCAGAACATCTTACCATCAAAGTTGACGGATTATATCATCCGGTTTGCTACAATACCATGACCGGGCAAAAGGAAGAGGTTTCCTATCATCATGAAAAGAATCAGACAATCATAAACACGGTAATGTTTGCGCACGACAGTCTTTTGTTAAGACTGGAGGATGTTGAGACTGCGGAAGAGCCGGCGGGAATTCAAAACAGTGACGCTACATGCGCAGAGAAGATTGCGATAGAGTTTCCTGAGGAGGCAAAGGTACAGACGGAGGAACCAAATGTATTGCTGCTGGATATGGCGGAGAGCAGATTGAACGATAGTCTCTGGATGGCTAAGGAAGAGATTCTACGTATAGACAATCACTACCGCAGACTGCTTGGATACCCGCTTCGTATGGAGGCCTGGGCGCAGCCTTGGGTTACAAAGGATGAGACAGCCTTAGATAAAAAGAACTATACCAATACCCTGAGTTTAAGATTTCGCTTTGAATCCAAAGTGGCAGGAAAAGCAGTCCGGCTTGCACTGGAGCATGCAAATGACTGTACTGTATGTTTCAATGGCATGAAAGTCTCTAGTGAAGTGGTTGGTACTTATGTGGATATGGACATTGACCTCATTGAACTGGGAACGCTTGTAGAGGGCGAAAATGTGATTGAAGTTACCATGCCTTATTATGCCGGACAAAATGTGGAGGCCATGTATCTTCTGGGAGATTTTGGTGTCAAAGTGTACGGTACGGAGGCAGTGGTTGAGGAGTCTCCAAAGTGTATCCATTTTGGTGATATCTCGAAACAGGGTTATGCATTTTATAGTGGCAACATCTCGTATGAAGCTTCTGTAGAGGTTCCTGAAGATGGGGAATTGATGATAAGCACAACCTACTTCCGCTGTCCGGTTATCGGCGTGGATTTGGATGGAGAGAGAGTTGGAGATATCGCATTTTCTCCTTATGAAATCTCTCTCGGAAATGTAAAGAAAGGAACTCATACGATTAAGCTTACTGCATACGGCAACCGGATGAACACCTTTGGAACACTGCATTTGTGTGATGAGCATGACGGTTGGGCAGGACCAAATGCATGGAGATCGGAAGGAAGCAGATGGTCCTATGAATACCAATTGCAGAGAACGGGTATTCTGAAGAGACCGGAGATCTGGTTGAAAAAATAGTCTAACTTGTTTTCCTCCAAGGAAGTGATATACTGACTATTAAGGAATAATTGGATATATTATGGAGGAGGTAGCATATGCAAAAACGAGTTGCTGTACCGCTGTGTTTGGGATTACTTACGGCATTGTCTCTGACAGCCTGTGGTAATAGCGAGAGTACCACAGGTATCATAGAAGAAAACGTGGAAACCGTCGAGGAGGTTGCGGAGGAAGAAGCCGGATTAGAGAACCCATGGCGTGTAATTTCAGAAGAAGAAGCAGACAATGTATGCTTGAACCTTTTTTGTGCGCCGGATGGATCGGAGAATGTGACTTGGAGTGTATTGGAGTCCGTTGCCGATCCTTCGGGTGTACCGGGCGCTCTGGTACAGTTGACTTTTGAGATGAGTGGGCAGGCCTTTACCGCGAGGGCACAAATGACAGGTGACAGCGAGGCGGATGTATCCGGCATGTACTATGAGTGGACAGTGAGTGACGAGATTACTCTTTCTAATTGGGGTGAAGGCCATATGCTTGGGAAAACCTATCGATATGTTGGCGACAATGAGTATGTGGACCTGTGTACCTGGTGTGATACTGAGATAGGGATAGCTTATTCCCTTGGTGTTGTAGCACCGGATCTGGACGGTTTCGATATACAGGCGGTTGTGGAAGCGATGTACGATGCTGAGAAGCAGGAAAGTAGTCGGATTCCCGATGCGCAAGAAGAACATATACCGCTGGACATCACAGGGTGCGATACATTTACGCAGATTGTTGATAAGCTGGATGATGGCATGGGATATGCAAATGAAAAAATCGGTGACACGGATGTGCTTTTGGTTGCAACCGGAACCTACGATTATGACGGAATCGATGCCGGAATCGATGCAGAGCTGTACTGGTATCATGATGGTGTACCCGAATATCTTGGATATGTAGAGGCCGGAGGAACAGCCTATCCCCTTTCGACTGCCGACGAAAGACTGTATGTGGGCGGAAACCATTCAATGGCGAAGTATATGGTAGACACGGGGCTTTTGTTAATTGATGAAGAGGCTTACGAGGTTTTTGACACGGATGGAAATGCTACATATTATTATCATTCCGATGTGAAGGATGTCGGAGCGGATGAAAACGGACAAGTGCCTGATGACTCGGCTCTTGCAGGTTTTTTTGACGAGTTTGACGAGGCTGAGGTAATTGAATTTACGACTGTTGTAAAGTAAGATGAGCCCTCAGCGCCCCGAACGAAAGCGTTCGCTCCGCTAGAGGTCTTGTGTCTGATACAAGTAGAGAGAATAAAAAAACAGATACCCAAAAGGTATCTGTTCAGAAATGCATTTGAAGTATTGCTTGTGGACGAGAATCTGGAAGCCGATATCCCTGCTGATTCTTTGCCAAACACACCGCAGAATCCGTCCAATGAGCCGGTTCCTCAGGAGAGTGGCACTCCTACCACTGATTCCAAAACCCCGGCAGCAGCTGAGCCTGCAAACGCTGCCAATGAAACAACAGCGAGTGTAGGAGATTTCACTTTCCGATATGCAAAAAGCTTTGGAACAGGATTAAACGGAAAAGAGGGAGATACGGTCAGCCTTAAGATCGGGATTCCTGCTAAAAAAGAGAAAGTGAATACCACACTGTATCCCAGAAGTGTTCAGTTTGATATAAAGCTAAACATTGCAGAAGGGGAAATCAACAAACTGAAGGTACCGGTAAGGCTTACCGTGCCAGTACCCCTTGGTTTCAACATAAATCGCCTGGTTGTTTTGCATTATAATGAAGATGGAACCTATGAAAAAATAATTCCCCGGCGAAACAGTGATGAAACGGTTAGCTTTGCAGTAACACATTTCAGTACCTTTGTTTTCGCCGAGGAGGCTGAGGGAGTATCTCCTAAGACAGGGGAGGAAACTGATTGGATGATCTTCTGTCTGTTGGCAGGAGCATTTATTCTATTACTGCAATCCGGAAATGTTGTAAAGCGTGTACGAGAGTAGGAAGTCGCATCACAAAATGTATCGCAGGGGTCTTGACCTTGGACATGATCGCATATTTTCCTTCCAGAATGCGAATCTGCGTGTTACGGAAGGCTGTGATATCCGATAATTGTAAGGTGTAAGTGGAGTTTTGTTTTGCAAAATTTTTTGTAAGCTCCACATGCGCCAACATTTCCTCATAGGTATAAAAGAGGGGAGTGGACAAGAAACATCCTGACAGATCTAGGGACATGGGATACTTTTCAAATTCCTCCTTGGAGGGAATCATGATCTCATCGTTGACCATGCCGTTCTTGAGTTTTAATGCAATCCATTGGGTTTGCTTTTTATGATATTGTCTGATGCGGAGCAGATCGGATTCCTCCAGGGAGGAACGCATACAGATTTTCTCCAGCAACTCTTCTGAAAGAGTATACAAGGGAAGGGACGAGAGAATGCTGCGATGCACACCGACCATTTGTGCGTTAGACCGTTCGAAGGCAGCAAATTCTGCGTAGTCTTCCTCGCGATAGATTTCCATGAGAGGCAAAGCTTTTGATAGAAGAAGCTTTGCCTTCTTTTTATAGTAGGACAGCTCGTCCTTGTTGGTGACCAGCATATATTTTCCCTCATTATGATGTCCTTGGATGCATTCCCCGCTAAGGGCGACGTTTCCTGCGACATAATCCATATGATGGTACAGGTGGGAGGTGTCATCCACAAAATAGTAGGGCGAAACCTGGCCGGTCATATAGATGGGAAGCCATGCCTCCAGACCAAGCATCAATTCATCAAAGGGACGATTGAGATTGTGGATTACATGAAGATGTAGTCCTTTTTTGATGGACATCGCGATGGCAAACATCCATTTTTTGTTGAACTCCATATCCTCCGCAGTGTCTGCCATGGGCATTTCATTGTACATAAAGATTGGATCCATGGACTTTGACAAAACGGCAGCCTTGAAAAAGTCAAGCTCCCCGGTGCGCATTTCCTCCACGCCATAGTAGGAACGGGAGGAAGGAACGTAAAAAGGAATCTTCGGAATCTTCAGTTCGTCAAAATGAATGGTGCGGATAAATTCGTCCAGATTGAACTCATCCATTTTGCGGACGAACCCTCCGATATCGCCAAAATTTTCCGGTTCATTTGTCGAGGAGGAATGTGTCAGATAATCAATCAGAAACATTTCAAAGTTTTTTTCGCCCTGGAGAGAGGAAAGATCACATCCCAGTAAGACTGCGATTTTTTCTTTTTCATCTTTTCGGCGGTGATTGCTCACGATATACCGGCTGATGGATTCGGAAAAGCTTTCCACATCATAGGGCTTACGCTGCCCCTGGCGAATCTTATACAGGAAGGAAAGATCCAGATGCAATTCAGAACTGAGTCTTCGCATGTTGACATTGGCAACCTCCAACAGGGTATTGAAGTGCTGGCAGAAGGTTTCAAACTGCTGATCCTTTGCAGAAAGGGATTCACTGAATTCTGTCAGTAATTTCTCGGCAGTAATATCCAACATTCCGCGCTCCTTGGCAATGAGGCAAAAGCCATTTGCCAGATCGGAGAGCTGTTGGCTGCCTTGCGCGGGTTTTCGGTTGCCACTTTTATATCTGCTTATAACTTGCGGAGATAGCTTGGAATATTCGGACAATTCTTTGGAAGTACAATGTAAATAATCGAAGTAGTGGTTTAATAATTCTGTAAATTCCATATTTTCCCTCCCCGTGATCATTTGGATACAGCTCTCTTTTATTTTACCATCTGTTATGCACACTTTCCAGCAAAATGTAAGATAAATCACAGAAAATTTGCCGAAAATTACCAGAATTGTCTAATAGACAAAAGTGGCAAATTGATGAAATTATGACCTGATTATAGTAAAATGTTTCCATAAGAGGCAAATAGATTGACAATTTGTCTGATGTATTTATTCTGTTCTAAAAAAAGAAAGGATGAAAGGGTGAAGCCTATGAGATTCAAAAGGAAACTTGCTGTTATTTTAAGCTTCGTTCTGGTGGTGTCCATGCTGAACGGTCACTGGGGCGGAAGCGTACTCTCGGTTTACGCTGACACTCCTTCAGGCAATGAGGGCGAAAGCGTAAGTGGGGGAAATCTGAGACTATCCTATGACAATCATTATGAGGTCGATGAGAACAAAGCATTTGTTAAAGTGCAATTTGCAAATGGGGATATTGCAAACCAGCTGTCCGACATTACAGACTGGGCAAGGGTTACGAGAGTGCAGTTTGCAAATGTCCGCACGGAAGAAAACGAACAAATGGTTCAGAGATGGATTCTTTCCCAGAATACCCGCATCATGCAGGGTGAGGCAGATATCACAGCTGAAGTGATTGATACGCTTAACTCAGGTGCATGGCTGGATCTGGCGGATGGTGCCAATTATAGCTTTGAGGGAATCGAATTCTTTAGCGCCGGAAATCAGGGCGGTGAAGGCGGTAGCGGCGGTGGCCCCACAGCTCCGCAGGATTATGATGTCGATGTGGTATTTGACGGCGATGTCAACGGAAGAGTAATCACCTATGAGATTGGTGATGCAAACGTAACCTTGACAGTGCCGGAAGGCATTGTGATCGATGGAAGCAATGCGACGATCCTCAACAATCGTGCCAGAATCGCAGTGGGCGGAGATTTTGATGCTTCCACGATGGAAGTTCGTATCTACGCACCGGATGGTTTCAATTGCAAACTGTTTGTGGATGATGAGATGACCACTGCACTGGGTGATTTTGATGCCGGTTCTTTCCCGGCGGAAAGACCGATCACCATCAAAGTGGAGAGCAGAAACAATAATCCCAACCCCGGTGGAGGTGGTGATCCTCATGAAGTGATCATCAATCCCGGAGATGTGCGCATTAGAGTTACCAGTCCTTTTGGACAGGTATTTGGCGAGGTAGCCTACAAGATCGGAAACGGCGACTGGATCACCCTTGAGCGTTCGGATAACGTTGATGTGATGCTAAGACCCGGCAATGAACTGGGAGCGATTTCCAACGGAACCAATATTTACATCAAAGCAATGCCCAACAACAGTTGCTTCTTATCCAATTTTGACCATGCAAACGAATTTAACGGTCAGAATTTTACAGAGAGCGAACGTGCTGCTTTGTTGAGTGAATCCGGTTGGGCGTTCACCTATGACTCCAACGAGCGTTACAACATTAGTATTGACTTTGACGGAGCAGGTGGAGAGAATCACAGAGAATTTAACGGCGTGATGTTCTTTATCTGGAAGGGAAGCAATGATAGTCTCTGTGTACACAGAATTGAAGGCTTACAGGGCAGAGCTGCCATGGGCGGAGTGGAATCCTTCCCGATGAACTATATTCCTCTTTCCACAGTGAGAGATGATACAACAGGTGAAGCCTTTGTGATCGGTAACAGGGATTTGGCCTGGGTATGGGAAGAGAACGAAGAGCATCTTTCCCATTTTGATAATTTCACAGATCTGGTAACCTGGATTGATACGGAACTGGATGAACAGCAAAAGAGAGATTTCATCGCTGATCCTTGTGGTGCAGGAGATGGAGCTGCTACGGTTTGTACAAACGGTGACAGAACCTTCAGAGCAACCATCTATGATGAGACCAAATTTGAAGGCATTGCGTTCAGTCCTCTAGAGGAGCAGTATACTTACTTCCCCAACTATTGGGATCCTACCTTCTTCAGTAACGTTGTGGATATCACAGATACCACAGCAGATCGTCCGGCAGAATACGGAACCTTCCTGCTTGAGCCTACACTTCATTTCTGGAAGGCAGACAATTCCATCGGTGATATCATCGGTGTGAGAGCAATAGGCGTTCCCTCCGGAGCAGTCGATATTCAGCAGAATGAATCAGTGTTTGATGTTGAGTTTGCTTCCAATTTCTACGATGATGTAACCTTTGAGATTCAGACAGCTACGAAGAACTATTATGTGAAGCTAAACAGAAGTGCACTTTCAGCGTATGATGACTTCGGTCCCGGTACTACAGACAATCATGTCATTGCAGAGCTTCTTTATGATGAGCATGAGAGTTACAACGACTATGATGTTTACGCAACTCTCAACTATGCGGACGGAAGCACTGTCATCAGAAAGGCAGAAGCAAGTGAGATCCAGTACGAGTACAATGGAGACCGTGTTCCCTCCGGAACCTATGAGTCAGAGGGTGGAAAGGGACTGAAGTTCGCAGACTTCGCAATTGAATGCACTTCGGATCTTGTGAGCGTAAGCTTTAACGTGACAAGACATGGTGCACTGTCCGGTGATACATACGGCGGATCCTACTGTGGCTCTGAAAAGGGTGTTACCTATACAGTGGCAACCAGACGCGTAACTTACTAGAGGGGAGTGAATGAGAATGAATAAAAAATTACAGACTGTTATTTCCGTTTTTGCATTGGCATTTATTCTCTTGATTCCCGGAATAAGTGCGAAAGCAGGTACGATTAGCACAGTAAATGCCACCGGCGCAGACAGCGTGATCAATGTAAGCGGTTCGGCGGGAAGCGGAGTGGTTTCCGTTGTAATCCTCGTATATGATGAGACTGGAACCAATCTGGTGATGATGCAGTCCACTGAAGTGAAGGATGATCACAGCTTTGCTGATGTGATCAGTGCATCAGTTGGAAACTATGTTGTAAAGGTAGCCGATTATGACGGCGGTGCTTTTGCAGAGACCACCGTGACCGTTTCCCAGTCTTCTGTTCCGGAACCTCAACCTGAACCGGAACCCACACCGACTCCGGAACCGACTCCTGAACCGCAACC
>JAILPF010000245.1 GCA_024699575.1 Acetatifactor sp.
AAAACCACCTCTTCGTCGGGTGATACCAAATATGTTCAGGGAAGAGTTGATTATGTTGTCTACGAAAACGGTAAAGCATTTTTGTCCATTGACGAATCACTTTACTCCATTGATGACCTTGATACCGTTGTGGATGCTAAATATCATGCAGCATACAACAAGGCATCTGATTTTACCGTAAGGCTGAATAAACTGCCGAATGTTACCGGAATTGGTCTGATGGATGAAAAAGAGATTGAAGAACTTAAGAGCATTTATGATGATATGAACGAATATGAGAAATCGTTTGTAGCTCAGGATACTGTAAAACGAATGAATCAATATGTTGAGAGACTGGCGGAACTGAAAGGAACGGAAAAAACGGAAGAGACAGAGGAAGTTTAACGCGCAGAGGGAACTGAAAAAGAGGGAATGAATATGGATATTCAAACAAAAGGTTTTATTTCCATTGAACAGGCTACCGAAAAGTATTTTGGACCTGGCCTGAATGCTGCGGCGACGAAAAAAACTGATGGACCATCCTTTGGTGAGATTCTTCGACAGAAAAGCGTACTGAATAATCCGAAGCCACAGGAACTAAAGTTTTCCAAACATGCATCGGTAAGACTGGAAGACAGAAATATCTCCCTGACGGAGGAACAGCTAAAGAGATTGAATGACGGGGCGAGAAAGGCTGAGGAAAAAGGAATCAAAGATTCACTGGTGATTATCGATCAGCTGGCATTTATCGTAAACGTGCCGAACAACACAGTGATTACTGCGATGGACAGCACAGAAACCGCAGAAAATGTATTTACAAATATTAATGGAGCAGTTATTATGTAGACCGGACCTTTAAGGAGGTTTACGTTTCCTGAATGACAGATGGAAACATGCTCCGGATTTTAGGAGGAACAAAGCTTATGATGAGATCATTGTACTCTGGTGTATCAGGTTTGAAAACACACCAGACAAAGATGGACGTAATTGGTAACAACATTTCTAACGTAAACACAACCGCATTTAAGTCGAGCTCTATCACATTTAGTGACTTGATGAGCCAGACTACCCAGAATGCAAGCGGACCTAATGCAACTACCGGTACCGGTGGTACGAATGCAAAACAGATTGGTCTCGGTGTAAAATCCGGTGCGATTAATATGAACATTTCCGGACAAGGCTCCAGCCAGTCCACAGGTAATCCGTTTGATATTATGATTACCGGTAGCAATTTCTTTGTAGTAAATAACGGAAGTGGTAACTTCTTTACAAGAGACGGTTCTTTTTATGTGGATGGTGCAGGAAATCTTGCAATGACCAGTACCGGATATAATGTAATGGGATGGGGCGTGGACCCTGAGACTATGAATATTAAGCAGGAAAGTGTTTCAGCACTTAGAATTATGAGTGCAGCTAATATGACTTATCCTCCTGAAGCAACTTCTCTGGCATATGTGTCCGGAATTATTGATAAGAACGACACGGATGTCACAAGCTCTAACGGAAAAGGAATCAATCTGAATTTCTATGATGCATTAGGATATAGTTATACAGCAAAGTTTGTGTTTAAACAGTCTGGTGACCCCAGCAAATACAGTCTGGAACTGGATAAGATTCTGGATTCAAAGGGAGATGAAATCTCTCTGACAACTACAAACGGTGCAACATTGTTTGGTGATGCGAGTACTCAGCTTAAAGACGGCGTGGTAAGCTTTGACGGCACCAATTATGAATGGAAAAACGGCGAGCTGTTGAAGAAAGCGGATGGAACCGCAGTTGCAACGGCTGCAAGCATGTATGAAGGCGGCGTTCTGAAAACAGATGAAGCGACGATTGAGGCGCTTGGAAATATTGCGAAAGCTTATGGCTATGAAGGCTCCGTGGAAGACTTTTTGAACCTGCTGGTTGCAGACCCTGAGAAGACCGATCCTGCAGAAGCACTGGAAAACCCTGTCACTGTCGAGTCACTTCTTGCGAAAATTGCGGCAGGTGGGGCAACGGCGGCAAATAATCCGTTGTTGAGTGATACAAATACTTTTAATACTATCGGTAGAGCTTTTGAAGGTGTGACGGTTACATTTGACAAGGATACCGGTAAGTTTGCCGGAATCAATGGAGCAGTGACCGCGACAACTACCAGATTTAATCTGAAATCACTGGGCGGTAATTTTGAGGATGTTGTTATCGATTTCTCGGATATCTCCATGTTTGATAACAAGGGAACCTCCACTGTCAGTGCGACAAGCGGTAATCAGGATGGCCTTGGAAGCGGAAGAAGTCTGGGAGATATGATTGGTGTCTCTGTTCAGAACAATGGTATGATTTATGCAAGTTATGACAATGGTATGACAAAGCTTTTGGGACAGATTGCAACAGCAAGTTTTGCAAATGCATCCGGCCTTCAGAAGGAGGGAGATAACCTTTACTCTTCAACGATGAACTCCGGTGAGTTCGATGGTATCGGTGTGGATGTAACGGCAAACGGCGGATATATGTCTACTGGACAGTTGGAGATGAGTAACGTGGATTTGTCTGCAGAGTTTACGGATATGATTGTAACACAGCGAGGTTTCCAGGCAAACAGCCGTATCATAACCGTATCGGATACACTACTGGAAGAATTGACCAATCTGAAACGTTAACCGTAATGGTTGGTAAAATCATGGAAATTTAATTGAAAATGAAAGGCTTTAAGGGACGGATTTTTCTCCGTCCCTTAAGTGCAAAGTGGAAGGTTTTATATGATTGAGGTTACAAAAATAAATGGTGTAAAAATTTTAGTGAACCCTG
>JAILPF010000258.1 GCA_024699575.1 Acetatifactor sp.
GAACTTCACTTAAATGTTCAAAATCCACGGCCGGTGTAATATAACCGGATTTCGTCAGGTTATTGTTATCTCTGTTAATTGTATGTATATATCCAATCAGAATATTGGGAAGATATTTGTCGCTGATATTAGATGTGACAATTTTATCTCCCTCAGCGACACTTCCAAGGCTGTCCACAAGCTGGCTGAACGAAATCACTCCGTCAGCCATCAGTTTCAAATCACCAGACACAATCAGGTTATCTTCTGTCGCAAGTGTCATCGCACTGACATTACTATTATCAGAAATAATCGCTGTAACTCTGGACCAATTTGGACCAACCGATGTAATCCGTCCAACCAGACCGCCTGCTGCGATAACATTCATGTCAATGTCAAGCTGGTCATTCGTCCCTTTGTCAATAATGAAAGAAGAATACCAGTTTCCGGAATCCCTGCTGATAATGCGCGCTCCAACTTTGGAATATCTTCCGTATTGCTCATCCAGCTCTACAAGCTCACGAAGTTTATTTAATTCATATTTATCCTGTTGAAGTAAAATATTCTCTTCTGTCAAGTCAGCGATTTCTGCTTTTAACTGTTCATTCTCCTCCAAAAGGCTTCTAATCTGAACAAGTTCCTCAGACCGGTTGGAAAGCCAGCTTCCCATTTTACTGATTCCCTGCTGAAATGGAACAATCACATATCCCACTGCCGTATTAAGCGGTCTGTCAAAAACATTGGTACCAAAAGTTACCAGCATCATCACTGTGCAAATAACTGTCAAAATAAAAAGGAGATATTTACCCGGCAAAGTAAATTTCTCCCCTTTTTTCTTTATAACTGGGCTCATTTACTCATCCCTTCAATCGCATAGGCAACGGTTTTATAATTGTCATCGTTGATAATCTTTGCCAGTCCCAGACATACACTGGTCAATGGATTCTCTGTTGTATTGACTTTCAATCCTGTACCTTTTGAAAGGCGTTCAGCAAAATGACTCACCTGCGAGGTTCCTCCTGTAAGGTAGATACCATGGCGATAAATATCTGCGGCGAGCTCCGGTGGGGTCCGCTCCAAAATAACCTTCACATTATCAATAATTGTGCTGAAATGTTCATCCAGGGCTTCATTTACAAGTTTTGTAGGTATCTCTCTCTCCACAGGAAGTCCTGTCACAATATCACGGCCGTAAACCAATGCCCCTTTGCCCTCTTCTTCAAGGCTCTTAAGCGACATTTTCACATTTTCCGCAGTCTTTCCACCGACGATAAGGCTGAATTCCCTACGGATTACTCCCCTTATTGCCTCGTCAAATTTCAATCCTCCCACTTTAATCAGACGGCTAAGTACAATACCTCCAAGAGAAAGAATGGAAATTTCCGTACTTTCATATCCTACATTTACTACAAGAACGCCCTGAGAATTTTTCACATCAATATCAAGACCAAGCCCGTCTGCAACAGCTTTCTCGACGACCATAATCTTTTTTGCCTTTACACCCGCATCCTTAATCAAATCAAAAAATGCTCTTTTCTCTACTTCTGTAACATCTGTCGGAACAGCAATATAAAAATCAGAGGGCTTTGTATTTCCCTTCTGCAGATCACTGATAAAATACTTAATCAATGTCTCCATATTTTTGATATCTGCAATAACACCGTTGGAAAGCGGATAAGAAATATGAATATTGGAAGGTGCCTTCTCATACATTTCATATGCGGAGTTACCATATGCAAAAAGTGTATTTTTGTTCTCAATTGCAATCATATTCTTTTCAACAAGAATATTATCATCATTTCTACTGTAAATCTTAATATTGTTTGTACCTAAATCGATACCAAATGCATTATTAGCCAAAATACTGACCCCTTTCTATAAGTAAGATGCTTCTCTGAAGCTTAAATACTTGTTATCGCCGATAATAATGTGATCCAGAAGCGGAATATCGAGCACCAGTCCCATCTCTTTAATACTTTTGGTGATTTCTAAATCTGAATTACTTGGCATCGGATCTCCACTCGGATGATTGTGTAAGAGAATAAGATTCACAGCTTCCGCTTTTAGTGCTTCCATAAAAATCTCTCTCGGAGATATCAGGGACATTTTAACACTGCCCTCCGACATCTTTTTTTCAGATAGAATCTTACCCTTTGAATCCAGGCAAAGAAGAAATACACATTCTGTTGTCCGGTGGCGTAACTTCTCCATATAATAAGCAGCCACAGAGGAAGGTTCATTAAAACAGAACGACTGCTTTGCAGAGGCTCTGCTCATTCGCATGGACAACTCGGCAATACACTTCAGCTTAACAGCTTTCACCTCGCCAATCCCTTTGATGCTCGTCAAATCCTTCAGGGAAATATCGTAGAGTCCAAGTAACCCTTCCCTTGGATATTTCGACAGAGCCAGAACCTTGTCCGCAAGCATTAACGCGTTGCAATCTACCGTGCCTGTTCTCAGGATAATTGCCAATAGTTCTGCATCTGTAAGATATTCTGCTCCAAATTCCAAAAATCTCTCATAGGGAAGTACATTTTGTGTAAATTCTTTTTTCATACACTTCTTTCTGCCTTCTCCAATGCATCAAGAAGTTTCCATATTCCATACGCTTTTATATAGTACCACAAAAAGAAACTGATGTACACAAAATTCAAATAATTTATTTTGCGCTTATTCTACAGATTTTTCAGCGACACAATTCCTTTATCCACAAGCGTCTGCAAACTCTTGGTGATACCAAATCTCGCATGCTGCCATGTCAATCCCCCCTGAAAATAAACTGCAAACGGAGGCTTGATAGGACCATCGGCGGATAATTCAATTGAAGAGCCTGATACAAATGCACCTGCCGCCATAATCACCTTTGCATCATATCCGGGCATATCCCAAGGTTCAGGAACTACATGGCTGTCAACCGGTGCCGCTGCCTGTATTCCCTGGCAGAAGGCAACCACTCCCTCCTCTGTTCCAAAGGTTACTGCCTGAATAATGTCATGTCGGCTCTCCGAACCGTTTGGTACCACAGTAAATCCTAATTTTTCATATACATTTGCTGCAAATATGGCACCTTTTAGAGCCCCAGCAGTCACAGTCGGCGCAAGGAAAAATCCCTGATAAAACTGTGGAAGGATTCCGAGAGATGCACCAACCTCTTTCCCTAATCCCGGGGAAGTCAAACGATATGCTGCGTTTTCCACACACTCTTTTTTGCCGGCAATATAACCGCCAATCGGAGCCAGCCCGCCTCCGGGATTTTTAATAAGTGAACCAACAACCATATCTGCCCCGACATCGGAAGGCTCTTTTGTTTCCACAAATTCACCATAACAGTTGTCAACCATGCATATTATATCCGGTTTGATTCCTTTAATAAAGGAAATCACCTCCCCGATACGTTCCACAGACAATGTCGGTCTGGTCTGATATCCCTTTGATCGCTGTATCGTGACAAGTTTTGTCTTTTCATTGATACTTTTTCTGATATTCTCAAAGTCAAAGCTTCCATCCGGCAATAAATCCACCTGTTTATAGGTGACACCGTATTCCGCAAGCGAGCCCTTTGAGGGGCGAATACCGATAACTTCTTCCAAGGTATCATAGGGCTTGCCAACCGGAGAAAGCAATTCATCTCCCGGTCTTAAATTACTCATGAGTGCAAGAGCAAGTGCATGTGTTCCACAGGTTATCTGCGGGCGCACAAGAGCCGCCTCTGTATGAAAAACAGAAGCATAGACTTCTTCCAACGTATCCCTTCCGAGGTCATTATATCCGTATCCTGTTGTACCGAGGAGACATGCCTCACTAACCTGATGCTTCTGCATAGCCTTCAAAACTTTAAGCTGATTATACTCAGCAACTTCGTCAATACCTGCAAAACGTTCCTTTAACTGAGCAACAACAGCTGCGCTAAAATCAAAAACTTCCTCACTAATACCCAGAGAGGAATACATCTCTTTTAAATAATTCTCACTCATAGAACAAATCCTTTCTCACACGTTCATCTCGGTAATTATACCTTCACGAACGCACTGCTTTATCATAAAATCAAGCATCCTTTCTTCGTCATAGTCGAAAGCATCCTTGTCCACCCAAATCACATCATTCTCTCTCCTAAACCAGGTGAGCTGTCTCTTGGCAAAATGTCGCGTATCTCTTTTCAGCAAAGAGATCGCCCCCTCCAAGGAAATATCTCCGGCAAGATAATCCAGAATTTCTTTGTATCCCAATCCCTGCATGGAAACCATGCCTTTCCGGCAACCATAATCATACAGCCATTTTACTTCTTCCACAAGCCCGTCCTGTAGCATTTCATCTATTCGCTTTTCAATGCGCTCATATAAAATTTCTCGCTTATCGTTTAGTACAAAATAGCAGGATTGATATATCTTTTGTTTTTTCCTCTCCTCTTCATTGTGTTCAGAGATACGCTGTCCTGTCAAATGATGGTACTCCAATGCACGGATAACACGTTTCACATTGTTTGGATGGATTTCTTCTGCAGCCTTTGAATCGACTTTTCTCAACATTTCATGTAGAAAAATGGTGCCTTTTTCATCCGCCATTTTCTCAAGTTCGTTCCGGAAAGAGGAATCCTCTTCATTTTCGGTAAAATCAATTCCACGCAGCACCGCCTGAATATAAAATCCGGTTCCTCCGGTAAGAATTGGAATATGCCCCCTCTCATAGATCTCCCTGATGCATTTTTCAGCCATCTGCTGAAACAAAACCACATTAAAATTCTCAGTCGGTTCTAATACATCAATCAAATGGTGGGGTACTCCCTGCATTTCCTCCGGTCGAATTTTGGCCGAACCGATATTCATATATTTATACACCTGCATGGAATCGGCGGAAATGATTTCCCCGTTCACCACCTTTGCAAGTGCAATTGAGAGTTTGGTTTTTCCAACAGCTGTCGGACCGGTCAGTATAATCAAAGGTCTAGATTCCATAATTCCTCCGAACTATCTTTACACAATTCTCTTAAACATTTTTTCCATATCATTTTTGCTTAACCGCACAATGGTAGGACGGCCATGCGGACAGTTATAAGGGTTCTCCAAAGTAAGCAGTTCATCAATCAAGTATTCTGCCTCCCGCAGACTCAACCGGTTGTTCCCTTTTACCGCTGCTTTGCAGGACATGGATGCGATTTTTTCCTCCACAACACGAATATGTCCTCTCTGACCGTTGTCAACCAGTTCATCCAATACCGCCAAAAACATTTCTCTCTCTTCGCAGCCGTACAAATCAACCGGGACACTTCTCAAAGCATATTCGCTCCCGCCAAAATTTTCTATTTCAAATCCCAATGACCGGAAGACTTCGATGTATTCTTTGCAGACAATTTCTTCCTGCGCAGACAGTGTAACCACAATAGGCGGCATCAGCCTTTGTGAGGAAACCTGTTTCTCATGAAATTGTTTCATCAGTCTTTCATATTTAACCTTCTCATGAGCAGCATGCTGATCGATAATAAAAAGTTCCTTTTCAAACTGAACCATCCAATAGGTATCGAAAACCTGCCCGATAATTTTGTACCTGCTTCTGTTCTCCACTGTAAGAAGTTTTTCTTCAAAGAGATTCATCTGCTCCGATGGTTGTTCTTCCGCAACCGTAATCTGCTCAGTCTGTGCAGGTTCCTCTTTTTTTCGAAAGGCAGGCTCCTCTTTCGGTGGTGCCACTTCCTCAACAAAAAACTCCTCTTTCGGTGTTTCTTGCGAAACAACCGGCTTTTCCGGCACCGGTGATGTGATGACCGGTGAAACGGGTTTTACCCTATTCCAGACAGGATTTTGGCTAAAATCTTTCGTCTGTGGAACAGCGCTGCGATATTTCACTTCCTCCATCACTCTGTGCTGTACTTCTCTGGTTTTTTCAAAAGGCTCCGGTGTATGTACCCTGAATGCCTCTTTCTGCTGTTCTTTTTCGACTTTTTGAATTGCTTTACTCTCGCCAAAATCAGCCTTCGGAATCATCTCACGATGCTTTAATGCAGAGGAAACCGCCTCTGACAAAACTCGTGCAAAAAGGATTCCATCCTTAAAGCGTACATCCATTTTTGTCGGATGAACATTGACATCCACATCCTGTGTATCCAGGGTAAGATGCATAACGCAAAAAGGGAATTTATGTTGCATAAGGTATTCCTTATATCCCTCTTCAATTCCTCTGGAAATCACACTGCTTTTTATGTATCTTCCATTGATGAAGTAAATTTCATGATTACGGTTCGATCTGACTTGAACAGGCTTACCCAGATAACCTTCGATAGTTATTCCATCTTTAACCACCTGTATGGGTACAAGTTCGGCAGCAGTTTCCCGTCCAAAAATACGATATATTACCTCTTTTAAATCACCATTTCCGGATGTGTGGAATCTGGTCTGATTCCCCTGCACAAACTTAAACGAAATATCCGGTCTTGATAAAGCAAGATGTTCCATTAAATCAGCAACATATCCACCTTCCGTAGCCGGTTGTTTCAAAAATTTTCGTCGGACAGGGGTATTAAAAAATAAATTTCTCACTAAAAATGTAGTTCCATCCGGTGCTCCAACCTCACCAAAGTCCTTCTCCACTGCCCCCTCCAGCAGAAGGCGTGTTCCGGTCAGACTATCGTTTGTTTTTGTCATAAGCTCCACTTTTGAGACAGCAGCTATGCTGGATAATGCCTCGCCTCTAAATCCCAGACTTGCTATTCTGGTCAAATCTTCCACACTCTGAATTTTGCTGGTCGCATGACGTAAGAAAGCTGCCCGGATCTGGTCTCTTTCCATACCGCTACCATTGTCCGTCACACGGATAAACTCAATTCCGCCATCTTTAATTTCCACCGTTATGGCTGTTGCCTTTGCGTCAATAGCATTTTCAACGAGCTCTTTAACTACGCTGGCCGGTCGTTCCACCACTTCACCGGCAGCAATCTTATCAATCGTCTCCGAATCTAATACATGAATCTGTGCCATGCTCCACCTCAAAATTAATCTTAACCCTCAGAACCATTTCCGTTCCATCGGTTTTTCAGCTTGTTTTGCAGTCTGTACAATGTATTTAGTGCATCTAACGGAGTTAAGGTTGTGACTTCAATATCCCGAAGTTCATTCAGAACATCTTCATCTGTGACCGTA
>JAILPF010000375.1 GCA_024699575.1 Acetatifactor sp.
AGGCTACCTTCGCATCACGTTTAGCTGTAAGTCCATTTACAACATTCCACAATCTCTTCATCTGATTCACCTCCCTGAATCAAATGTTACAGATGTCCCGTAAAATCAACTATCCCGTTTCTGTAAAAAGAATGTAAAAAAGCCTGCAGGTGTCAGATCTTTCAATCTGATACCTACAGGCATCCTTATAAACAGATTTTGCTACTACCGATATTGTAAATTTTCGCCAGTTAGTCCAATATATGCCCCGTTTTGTGCCTCCGCCGATGACGGATGTGCCATAAGCCACTTATTCATTCCATAGCACATTTCATCCTCCTCGGTTTTATGGTTAGACTCCGGCTTTGCTCCATTCGTCCCCATTGGAAGAACGCAGGCAACCCGGTATTTCCCTCCTGCGTACCCACAGGGCGCATAATGGAGCGTTGTGTCAAAAAGCTCTACACCTGCTCCTGCAGGTACATGAAATGCTTTTACATTGGAAGTGTCGAATTTTCCGTTTACTATTTCCTCTCTTTTTCCAAGCATCAAAACAATATCATCCCTGGCAATGTTAAATTCTATACTTTTATGGTATTCCAGGCAATTAAGCCTGCTGTTTCTTCCGCTCACATAACCAATCTGTATCGGCATTCCCCCAAAGCCCCTGTTTCTCAGCTCGTCAAAAATATCGCATCCTTCAAGTGCTGCCACTGATGCTTCGTATTCCGTCCCATCGTCCGGGCAGCTGCATTTTTCAAGTTCTAAGAATAGTTCCGAAAAATCATAGTGTTCCAGAACAATACCATACTCTGCAAACTCATCATCATAAACACTATATACTTTCATCGTTCCACCATTTTTCATTTACGCTTTAAAAGCCGGATTATTGTTCATTTCATCGAGCAGCTCGACCTCATACAAATGCTCCTGTTTAAATCCGGATGCCTTAAACGCTTCATAGTCAAACGCTTCCATTTCGTCGACAGCAAGCTTATGGAATTCATAAAAATTGTTCCACCATTCATATCCGCTTCCGAAATCGTTGCCAAGATACGCCTCCGCGATCTCTATTCCCATTTGAGGCGAAACGTAAAATGCTCCCATTGCCAGTACGTTTACATTATTTCCAGTAATGGCACGCAGTCCTGCGGGTACAGATTCTACCACAGCCGCATGGACATGCGGGCATTTACTGGCTGCAATATGGATTCCCATTCCCGTTCCGCAGAAAGCAAGTGCTCTTTCATATTCCCCTTCTGCTATTTTTGCACCAATCCTTAATCCGACACGATGGAACATATTGTCAGGATTGTTCTCTTCCGGCGACATCGCACCGATGTCTTCTATCTCCCAGCCCTTTTTCCGTAAATGGGCAACAATTGCATTTTTTAATGTGCTTCCCGAATTATCGGCTCCAACAAGAAGTTTCTTATCCTTAATCAGTTTCATATTACTATTCTCTACGATTTTCATACTCTTTTCCTTTCTTCTTCCAAAAAATGATGATATTATATTCTCTTATTTCCACTCCAGCATGTAACGCTGAAATTCAAGCGCTTTTCTTGCATCCTCGTCAAGCTCCTTCTCTGAAGCGCCCTTGCTTATGTCACGCCATACTTTTATATCCGAACCTACCTGGCCCCCTTTCCGTACAAACGGCTCCATGACAACGGTACCATCATAGCCTATATCTCTCAATGCTTCTCCTATCTCACGCCAAGGCATCCTTCCTTTTCCCGGGACCATACGGTTGCATTCACCTGTATGGAAATGCCCCAGCAGCTTTCCTGCTGTCCGAATCGCTTTGCTGATACTGCTTTCCTCTATGTTCATATGAAAAGTATCAAGCATCACTTTCACATTTTTAAGTCCCACTTCGGAAACAAAGTCCACTCCCTCCTCCGCAGTATTTAAAATGTGGTTTTCAAAACGGTTGAGGACCTCAAGCCCAAGTACAATATCGTATTCAGATGCCATTTCTCCCAAAGAACGCATCCCTTCCACACTGTATTTCCAGTCCTCTTCCTTATTTACATGCGAAAAATTCACTGGCCAGTAAGAATATAATGCTCCCCCCATAAGGTGAGCATCCAGACTAGCCATCACCTCAAAGGTTCTTTTATACCATTCAAGCGCTCCTTTTTTTATCATTGGATCTGACGCTCCTACATTATGGTCGTAAGTCGGCCCGTATCCGACTGTAATCGTAATGCCATTGTCATCCGCACATTTCCGAAGCTCCCTTACATAGTCAACACTATAATCTGCAAGTGGCGCACCGCCAATCTCCAGTACATCAAAACCCAAGTCCGCTGCCTTTTTTATGTACTTTATATAATCCGCTTCCCATTCCTGCTCCCAGTATGCGTAATAAATTCCATGTTTCATTCCATCTTTTCTCCTATACTATAATCATTTACTGAACCGAGACGATAGGCAATCATTTCTTTATTCTCGCCAGCTTTTTGCTAAAGTCTACTGTACAGTTCCTTCCGGAAATAAAAATCGAAATGCTTTCCTGATCAGAGGTCCTGCAAGTAACATCTGCACCGGGTACGCCATTATGAAATTACGCGGAATAACCGTAACCCAATTCAGAAAAAACACATTCCATTGCCGGGTATGTATACAGCCTTCTGCCGCTCCATACATCGACATTAAAATGCACATAACAATTACCATTCCGGTAGAAATCCAGAATATTTTTTTCATATCCGAGCTGTCCGGCTTTACCAGATAGCGAAAAACAAAGCCTTTTACAATCCTTGATGCAATCAGCATATCTGCCAAAATCCCTATTATATAGGCAAATGGCACTCCCAGCCAGGCACTCTGTATACTATGTATTGACAATTCCCCCATTCTAATAGAAACGTTATAAACCGACATCCATGTAATCATAAAAAAACACATCATAACTGTATAGATTAGGCTCTCTCTCTCATTTTTTGGCATCATATACCTCTTTCATCCAGCATCTCTAAATCTTGTGCAATGACATCTTTATACCATTCAAAAGATTTCTTTTTTATACGTTTCATCGTCCCTGTTCCATCATCCTGGCGGTCTACATAGATAAACCCATAACGCTTGCTCATTTCCCCGGTAGAAGCAGAAACTAAGTCAATGCACCCCCATACCAGATAGCCAATCAGCTCCACACCGTCTTTCATCGCTTCCTTCATCTGTTCGATATGAGCTTTTAAATATTCAATGCGGTAATCATCCGCGATTGTCCCATCATCAAGAACCTGATCGGCAGCGCCAAGTCCGTTCTCAACAATAAACAGCGGTTTCTGATATCGGTCATACAGCGCATTCATTGTGATGCGAAGCCCGACCGGATCAATTGCCCAGCCCCAGGCAGATTTCTGAAGATAAGGGTTTGGCAGGGAAGCAAAAGCATTTCCTGCCGTCGCCTCCTTCATCAGATCCTGATCTGCGCTTGTAAGACGGGAAGAATAGTAGCTAAAGGAGATATAGTCTACCGTATTCTCAGCCAAAAGCTTCCGGTCTTCCTTGGTAATATCAATTGAAACGCCTAATTCTTCAAAAATACGCCTGCTATAAGACGGATAATATCCCCTGGCCTGTACGTCTATGAAAAAATAATTATCCCTGTTTTTCCTCTGGCTCTCCAATACATCGTTCGGATTACAGGTATTTGGATATACCTCCCCCGCTGCCAGCATGCAGCCAAACTGGAAATCCGGGTTTATTTCTCTGCCAATCTTAATTGCGCCTGCACTTGCCACAAGCTGATAATGCGCCGCCTGATATTTGACGGAAGCTTCCTTTTCCCCTTCCTCAAATACAAGTCCCGCACCCATCGAAGGGATATGCAACACCATATTGATCTCATTAATCGTAATCCAGTATGTCACGTAATCCTTATAGCGCTCGAAAATAACTCTGCAATACCTTTCATAGGCTTCAACCACCCTTCGGTCACGCCATCCTCCATATTTTTTGACAAGTGCCAAAGGCGTATCGAAATGGTTGATCGTAACAACCGGCTCGATTCCATAACGCTTCAATTCCGCAAAAATCCGGTCATAAAAACGAAGGCCTTCCTCATTCGGGTATTCATCTTCCCCGTTTGGAAAAATGCGAGGCCAGCTTATGGAAATGCGCAATGCCCGAAAACCCAGTTCCGCAAATAATGCAATATCTTCTTTATACCGATGGTAAAAGTCAATCCCTTCATGTGACGGATAATAACCGTAATCTGTATTCATGGCTTCTCTTAAATCCGACATCGCACGAAACCTCTGTTTGCCTGCAGGAAAAATATCAATGACGGACGCCCCTTTTCCTCCTTCTTTCCATGCGCCCTCACACTGGTTTGCGGCAATCGCCCCGCCCCATAAAAATTTGTTTTGTTTCATATGCACTCCTTCCATATTCGAAATATTGTTTTTTTACATATGTGATATTTGTATTTTCCTCGTGCTTTCGTGGTACAATAGCATGTATCAATTGCAAAAAACCAACAGAGGTATATACATGAACAGCAGAGAGGAATTGCTGCAGACGCTGCAAAGATACACTGAAAAGGAAAAAGTCTACAAAAAATACTATGATCTGAGAAATGATCCCGAAGCCCAAAAAGAATATCGGAAAGAAATTGAGCAATTTGTCAGGGACCAGCATCTTTTGATTTTTGATTTTCCATTTGTCACACATCCTGAGCTGCTTACGGAATCAGATTTGTATTCCCACCTGTCCATCACAAAAGGCTCGAACGTCAACATTGTCCGGCATCTTCGATATACGCCCGTTTTCTGGCACAGCCATACGTTTTTTACTGTACTGTATGTTTTGACCGGCCAATGTGGACATAAGGTAGGAAATATTGATCTTCCCATGGTACAGGGCGATGTATTTTTTCTTCCCCCATATACAAGACAGACGATTGAAGTCTTCGACGACAGCGTTGTCCTGAATATCCATATCCGCAAAGATACGTTTGGGGACTATTTCTTTAATGCCTTAAGAAGCAACAGCATCCTTTCTAATTTTTTTATCAGCAGCCTATACAGCAAGGATCCGATGCAGGGAATCCTGTTCTCGACCGGCGACAGCGAAGAAATACAAGGCCTTTTTCTGGATATGTACCAGGAAGTGCTTTTGGATGATACCTACAGCTGGCGGCTGCTTGATAATATGGTTCCAATCTTATTTGTCAAGCTGCTTCGGGGTTATTCAGACCGCATCCGGTTGGTTGGCACAAAATCCAATAAAAAGCCCAACGATCAGCGCCTGAATTTATTAAGCTACATTCATGACAACTACAGGACAGTTACTTTAACGCAGGTTGCGGAACATTTTCATTATTCCGTGACACACTGTTCGAAGCTGATCCAGAAGGAAGCTGGAATTGGCTTTGCAGCTTTCGTCCGGCAAATCCGTATGAACCACGCTGTCGCACTTTTAAGAAACACCCATACTCCAATTTCAGAAATCAGCTATATGGTAGGGTATGAGACCCCTGAATCTTTTATCCGCGCATTCAAGAAGCTGTATGCCATGTCGCCGTCCCAATTTCGGAAGCAAGGGGAAGCATCCACCGGTTAGCCTTATTTTTCCTTTGCCTGCCTGTTCAGCAGATGGATCATTTCATCAAACACAGGGTAGGCACTTTGCGGAACCATTGTCTGGGGAATCGTCATTTTTATCTCCGCAATGGTCAGCCTTCCCGCAAAATGGTTTACAAATGCATTGCGTGACAGCTCTGGTTCCTTTTCCTCAAACAATCTTTTTGCCTCGGGCTGTAACAGCAGCTCTTTTAGCGTGGAATCCTCAGAATAGGGCTCAAATTCATAGGACAGCTCCGTCTCATATTCAAAGTGGTAGCTTCCTGATCCCAGGACTTCCTCCTCCCGCCCCGGAAGGCATACATGCGCTGTTGTATTTTCCGGAATCACAATATCGGCACGAAGCTTCCCGTCCCTGCATTCCAAGCTACAAGACAGTTTTCCATAAGGTGTCTCATATTCTGCGCTTACAGCAGAAATCCCACGTACCAACTGTGGAGCAATCCGGCTCTTGCGATATCCCGGCTCCATAGCAGACAGCCCGGCCAGTTCCTTTACCATCCAGTCGCCGACTGTCGCAAACCCATACTGGTTCAGGGAATTCATGGAAAAAAGGTTAAAACTATGATCCGGATTTACACCATCCCAAAGCTCCCATACGGTTGTTGCGCCTAATTTTACTGCATACAGCCAGGAAGGACAGTCTTCCTTCAACAGGATATCCCCCGCCAACTGATGCAAATGATTCCGGCTTAACACATGCGGCAGATATTCTGTTCCCACAAAGCCTGTACGTAAGTGTTTATTGGTCTTAATCAGGTTTAGCTGAAGCTGTTTTAATATCCTTGGGCGGTCTTTTTCTTCTACAAGGTCAAAATAGAGCACCAAGGCAGCCGCTGTCTGCGTTTCACTGACCAGCCTTCCCGTGGCTGTAATATATTCCTCACGGAATTTTTGGAGCACTCTGCCATACAGCTTCCGGTAGTTCTTTTCATCTTCCTGCCTGCCCAACAGGGCGGCGGTTTTTGCCATAATGTCAATCGAATACAGATAGTAGACATTTCCAATCAGATGTGAATCCGTACCACCGGCCTTTTCGTCCATCGACGGGCGCAGCTCCCCTTCCGGCGGACGGCGAAACGGTCCCTTCGGTGCATCAATGGCAACCCAGTCCCCAAACTGGGAACTATTCTCCACCTGTAAAAGCTCCCTGCTGCCAGCCATGCGTCTTGTAAATTCCACGCTGTCCTTCATGCTTTCATACTGCTCTTTCAGCACCCTGATATCGCCATAGGTATTCCAGATCATCCATGGGACAATCGTAGCCGCCTCATGCCAAATTGACACACACACATGTGTCCGCAAAATATCCGGTACACTCAACGGCACTCCAAACTCATTGGACTGCTCTACCCTAAGATCCCTTAGCCACTTGCGGTAAAACAGCGCCAGGTTTCCATGAAAAAGAGCCGTTGGAAGGAAAATTTCAGCATCCCCCGTATACCCGAGCCGCTCATCCCTTTGCGGACAATCCATAGGGATGTCGAGATAGTTTGAGCGCATCGTCCAGTCCACATTTTCCCAAAGCCGGTTGATATCCGCATTGGAGCAGGAAAAACAGCCGTTGCGGGCAAAATCCGTATGCAGGACACAGGCAGTAAAACATTCCTTGTTCACCTCTTCTATGCCCTCCACACTGACATACCGAAAGCCATGGAAGGTAAATTCAGGTAAAAACACATCATCCCCGCCACTACAGATAAAGGTATCCGTAGCTTTTGCCGTCCTAAGATTGGTTGTAAACAGGTTGCCGTTTTCATCAAGCGCTTCCGCATGCTTTAACACAATTTTTGTGCCTTTCGGACAATTCAGCCTGGCTTCTACAACCCCGGTAAGATTCTGTCCAAAATCCAAAATCTTTTCCCCTTTTGGAGAAGTAAGTATCTCCCGTGCCTCTATTCTCTGTATAATCCGAACCGGCTCACTGACCTGTCCTATTAAATTCTTCTTTGGATAATTATACAGTCTGACAGGCTGCACAGGCTGCTGTTCAACGCTATAGTCAATCACTTCCCCATGATACAGTTCTCCGTAACGCCGCTCTTTTGTTGTAGACTCCCAATTCTCATCAGTAGGAATAGCAACTGTCGTACCATCCTGATAGGTAACCTCAAGCAAGGCAATCAAGGCTGTGCGTTTCCCATAGTGGCACCCCTGCCCATAGAAGCCAAGGATCCCCTTGTACCATCCGTTTGCTACCGTTATCTCCAGCAAATTGTCTTCTTTCAGATACTCTGTAATGTCATAGGTCTGGTATTGCAGGCGTTCCTGGTACGAAGTCCATCCCGGTGCAAGGTGAATATCCCCAACTCTCCTTCCGTTCAGCTCCATGGTGTAGATCCCCAGGGCAGACACATATGCCCTGGCTTTCTCTATTGGTTTTTCTGCCTGGAACTTACGGACAAAAACCGCACATTCCTCCATCCCGTCCTCAAAGCCATGTGTAATGAAGCTTGCTTCAAAATGTTTCCAGTCCAGCAAGCCAGTCTCGAAATAATCCCGGATTTCGGCTCGTTCTCCGTAATTATCCCATACCTGGGCAGATACCTCATAACGTGTTTTTGGCTGCAACACCTGGCCTTGGTATAAATGATATATCGACTGGTCTGTCGTCATCTCTCCGCTATCCCAGACCGGCATCCCGTTTTGGCTAACCTGGATCCTGCATCCTTCCTGTCTGACGCCTTTGTTGTCAGAGCGCAGCTTCCAGGAAAAGGCCGGCTGCTTCTCATCCAGTCCCAGCGGATGATTGCTGTATTCCGTTTGAAAATCATATAGCTCCAACATCCTGTCGTTCTCCTTCTCTCAATCCGTCATTTTCCTGTTTCCGTAATTGGTTGTTTTTTACTGTCATCAAATCCCAGAATCAATCCAAGCAGCAAGGCAATACCAAATCCTACCGCACAGGAAATCACGCCTTTCACAAAATTTTCTCCCGTGCTGCCGGCAAAGCCAAGCGCATTTAAAAAGTTGGCGGCTGCCATCGTATAAAAAGCAGCTTTCAACAGCCCGCAAAGTAGGCCGCCAATACCGCCTGCAATGATCTGATAGAGCATTGCACGCTTATTCTGAAGCAACAGTCCAAACAACGTTGGCTCAGACAGGCCTCCTGCAATGAGCGTAACTGCATTTGCTCCTGCAATCTGTTTTTCTTCTCCCTTGGACCGGATAAAATATGCGAGCGCAATTCCCATCAATGTGTACTGCGCAACCGTAGAGCCGCTCAATACAACCGGGTCGTAGCCCATGGTCGTCAGATTGATCAAAGCCATCTGGATTACCGCAATGTGCATGCCGGTAGCAATCATAAACATCCACAGTGCCCCAATCAGCGCAACCGCCACCGGACCGGCATATTGATATATCGCAGAAATAAACATTGTCACAAGCTTACCAATCCAGTTTGCGACCGGAGCGAGCACACAAAGTTCAAGCGGCGTCATCACAATTAAAGTAACAAAAGGAACCCCGATTACCTTCAAGGAATTCGGCATATGCTTCTCTATAAAGGCATATACATATTCCAATACCCATACCATCAAAAGCGGCGGCAGCACAGCCTGAGAATAGTTATTCAGCGACATAGGGAAGAGTCCATAAATGCGAAACGGTTCTCCCGCTGCCACAATCTGAACAATATTCGGATCAATCAGTAAAACGCTGAGTACAAGTGCCATCTGGATAGACGTGTTCCGTCTCTTTGCTGCGCTCCATGCCACGAAGATTGGCAGGAAATAGAACCCGGCATTTCCTATGATGTTCAAGGTTGTCATGAATGCAGAGTCTGGTGAAAGAAGCTTCAGCAGGTCCGGTCCCAGCATAGAATAAAACATTTTGAAGAAGCCGGCTCCAAGCATGATTGGAAGTACAGGAGCAACCGATCCGGAAATATAACTCAAGATTGCGGCAGGGAGCTTTTTGATATCGAATTTTTCTTTCGTTTGATTCCCGTTACTATCATCAAGATTTTCCTCTACTGCGGCTGCTGCATTCAGGCCGGTAATGTCGCAGAATTCCTTATAAACCTCACCCACGGTCGGACCAATGATAATCTGGAACTGTCCCCCGGAAAATTGGGCACCTAAAACCCCTTTGATTTTCTTTACCGCATCTATTTCTACCTTTGACTCGTCTTTCAAAGTCAGCCGCAGCCTCGTCATACAGTGAAGGGCACCGGTAATATTATTTTTTCCTCCAACTTTTTCTAAAATCCGGTTACATAGTTCCGTATATTTTGACGCATTCGCTTGCTGCGTCCCTTTCTTTGCCGTGCTCGCAGTGCTTGTAGTGCTTTCCAAGGTTCCTGCCTTTAAGACAGATTCTCCCCTTTTTACACGACATGGATCTTTAAAGATAATCTGCTTGTTATTTGCCTCTGTGATGATCAGCATCGTACTCATATCGTACGTGGCAGAGAGCCTGTCAAAGTCCACTTCCACAATCGGATCCCCGGCGCGAACTTCTTCCCCCTGCTCTTTGCCAAGCATACGGAATCCATCCCCATTCGCCTCAACTGTGTTTACCCCGCAATGTACGAGAATCTCTACGCCTTCTTTTGTCGTGATCCCATATGCGTGTCCGGTTGGAAATACTGCACTGAGCGTTCCATTGGCCGGCGCACATAAAACGACCCTGTTTCCGGTATACCGGAATGCGATACTTTCCCCCATCATTTTCTGGGCAAATACATCATCTGAGACAGTCGCCACGTCAATCAGCTCTCCATCTGCCAAAGCCACAATGTCCGTATCGGTTACATCCAGCTTTGGAAGATTTTGCTTTTTTTGCATCTCATCCATTTTCTTATCCTCCTTATTCTGTACCAGTTTTCATATATTTTTTAAAAAATGTACATTCTTCCTCATTACACCGCTGCGCCTTGGGCAATCTGATGTTTAAATGAAATACATGCCCCAGTTCCATTCCCGTGTCTTTATAATAATGTGCACTGAATGCTACATTTTCATCTATCAATTTGGATGCAACCGCTGGAACCTGATGTTTTAGGAAATCGCCTTCCGCCGTCATAAGGAAGGTGGGCGGGAATTTTCCGTTCATCCATTCGATTGGATTGACAAGCAAAAGCTCCTCTGTACTGTTTTTATTTTCCAGATAATCCGACATTAAATCCGTTGAAAATTTATCCTCCGGCTTGTCAGACACAGTAACCATATAGATTCCGGAGTTTAAGGCAATGGCCGAAGGCACAAAATCTTTCGGCGGTGAAAACGGAAACCTCTTTTGGTAGTCCGGATTCGTGCACATGGCACAGAACAACGCCAGCGTATGTCCCCCCGCAGAATCTCCGACTGCAAATATGTTCTCTGTATCCAGCCCATATCTTAAAGCCTTCTCAAATACCCATGTAAAAACCATACAGGTATCTTCCAACGCAGCAGGAAACTTATGCTCCGGGGCAAGGCGGTACGAGAAGTTAACCACCGCAAAGCCTTGTTCCGCAAGACTCATACAGTAAAACTGATATCTTTCCTTATCCCCATATACCCAGCCGCCGCCATGGACACTTACAATTATCGGAAGCCTCTTCTTCTCTGCAGCTTTGGGCCGGTATACATCCAGCACCTGCCATACCGGATCCGGACCATACGAAATGTCATCGTAACGGATGACTGTTTCCGGCGTAGTCAGTCCTGCATCTCTTTTTTCATCTGTCTCAGCAAAATTTTTTCTGATTCTCTCGCTTGTCCCTGACATTTTCCCTTTACTCCTCCCTTGAAATATTCTTTAGATATGCTGAAAACGCTCAACTTCCATATTCACTGACCAAGGGAATATAATGCTCTGCAATTACTGCCCCCGCACGTTCAATCGTAAATAACGAATACAAGGAGACATAAGTATTTCCCCCGAAAATCAATGCCAGTACAAAAATCATGCTAAATATTTTTGGACAAGTCACACCAATAAGTCCCAACCGAAACTGATATGTCATCGGCTGCGCAAAGCTGGTCAATGAAACGATTTTTTCACCGCCAATCCGGCTGGATTGTTTTTGCCAGTTCCTCTAAAACTTCATCGATTGCAGCATGAAAATTTCCGGGCTTACGCATGATCCTTGCACATCTGATAACGACCTCTGCGGTATTCCATGCCCTGCTTAAATTTTGTTCCTGCAAGCCATTCTGTATGTTTTCCATCTCTCCCCCTCCTTGTTTTTCAATTATATTTATTTTTTTCTTGTGAACAATGTCCAAAACTATCATGATAAATTGACATTTTTTTATATTTTTTGAAAGGCTTTGCTGCCTAAGTCCCCCCTCGCAAGCGAGCTTGCAGGTGGGACTTAGGCTCGTTGTCATACAAAAAAACGGGGCAATCATCGCTGACTGTCCCGTTCCTGCTACTAATACATTGTTTAGTTCTTTATACC
>JAILPF010000408.1 GCA_024699575.1 Acetatifactor sp.
TACGGAAATATTGAAATTCCACTTTTTCTTTTTTGACAACGCTTTCAGGATTCCTATCGCAATGATATCGTTGGCACAGTATAACGCTGTTGGGATATCTTCTCCCTGCATAATATTTTCCATAATTTCGAATCCGGCAGCTTCCGATTGCCTGCTTTCATAAATATAACTCTTGATAGGCTCAATATCATGCTTGAGCAAAGTGTCCATGAACCCTTTATACCGAGAGTCCTTATGGCACTCCCCAACATAACCGATTTCACGATGTCCCAGGGAAATGAGATACTCAACCGCCTGAGATGCTATTTTTTTCCCATCACATACCACTTCATCAACCACGTGACTGGCATTACGTCTGCTGACAGAAAATACATTTTTAAATTTCATCTCCAACCGCACTAATGCATCCTTGCAGCAGTCACCAACTACAATAAGACCGTCACACTTTCCCTCGCAGCTTTCATGGAGATTACTGATGACCTTATCAATATTCGCAAGATGACTTCGTCTTTCGTTAGAGAATCCTGAAACAGACCACACTTTATGTAGAATATTGCCTGTCTTGTGAATCTCTGATTCAATAATTCTTATCAATTCATCCAAAAAAGGATCCGGCGCCGTATCCTCATCCTTCGTCACCAGCACATTGATATAATAAATCTTCGTTTCATTCACCCGTGTTCCACAACGCAGAGATTTGGCTGCAATATTTGGTGCATAGCTTAATTCCATCGCTGCTTCCAATATTCGATTTCTAAGCTCCGGTTCCTGGCAACGGTAATCCGGATTATTTAAAACCCTTGAAACAGTTGCAGGACTGGTTCCGGCTTTCTGTGCAATTTTTTTAATTGACATACTTTATCCCCTCGAAAATTATTGTCAGTGCATTTCATACTATTCTGGTAGGAATACTATGATAATTATTGAATATTAATTTACACCATGCAATAACAAAAATCAATGGATAAAGTAGTTTTTTTTATGAACACGTTTTCAATCAGAGAAACAAAGTTCTTTTTCGCTCTATCATTTCCTCGATGCTCTCGATATACAACTTCACATCCTTCACATTCTCACAGCGTTCAATTAAAAAATTCTCCTGACCGTGTTCATCCTGCTGCAGTGTGACCTTCTTGGAAATGCTTCCGGCTCCCAGCGCAATAATCGACTGCATCTCTTCCATAATCAAAATATTATAAAGTCCCAGTTTCCCCGGTCTGGCATAACCCACATTTTCAAAATTGCCGGACATATTTTTCTGGCGGTACAGATAGTAAGGAACCATTCCAAGCTTTCTTGCACCTTCCGCAGCAATTTCCATGGTGGCATCCGTGTTATGCATTGCTTTTACATCATGCTCCTTCATCCACCTGCCCAGCCCGGACGCACGCTTGATTGCCAGGGAATGAACTGTAAGGCTGTCAGGAGAAAGCTTCACGATCTCGTCGATGGTTCTCTGCACATCCGCCTCTTCTTCACCGGGAAGTCCCAGAATGATATCCATATTAATATTGTCGAAGCCAACCTCTCTTGCAAGAGCATATGCTTCAAGAACCTGTTTTACCGAAGCCTTTCTGCCGATGATATCCAGCGTCTCCTGTTTCATTGTCTGTGGATTCACTGATATTCTGGTCACACCATACTTATGAAGTACTTCCAGCTTTTCCTTTGTGATGCTGTCCGCCCTGCCGGCCTCAACTGTGAATTCTTTTACCGTCGAAAAATCAAAAAGCTTTTTCAGCTTCCCAATCAGCTTGTCCAGCTGCTCCGCCTCCAGTGTAGTCGGAGTGCCTCCGCCGATGTAAACACTGTCCAGAATCCTGTCTTTGAAATTCTCTGCCACAAACTCCATTTCTTTGATAACACAGGAAATATAATCATCAACCACTTTACGATAAGCAGCAATCGGGAACGAAGTAAATGAGCAATACAGGCAGGTCGTAGGGCAAAAAGGAATCCCAATATACAGGCTGTAACCGTCCTGATAATGCACATCCTTTAAAAGCTCCCTCTCTCTTTTTGCAATTTCCATACCAAGTCTTGCTTTCCTGCTGCTGACAAAGTATTCTGTCTCATAATGTCGACAGATTTCTTCCTCTGATTTCCCCTCTTCCAAAAGACCATATGCAATCTTTGTAGGACGAATTCCAATCAAATCTCCCCAGGGAAGCGTCTTACCGGTCTCATCACATAAAAACAGATAAAATCTCCGCTTAAATTCCGCCTTATACTGTTCACCCAGCTCCCATACCAGATGCTTTTCATCTGTGGTTATCACAACACTGTCCTGTTTAAATTGAATCTCCAATCGAATATTCTGTTCCAGTTCAGCCCTCTTCTCCGCTCCGGTCTGCGGAGTCAGAACAACGATCTGTTCTCCGGGATAAAAGGACTGCACCAGCGCATGCACATCATATTCATAATTTTCCTGACTTATTTTAACAACAAACATTTTCCTTCTCCTCTACACACAAAACGGATTATATTTCTTTTCATGTCCGATTGTAGTAGAATCTCCATGTCCCGGAAAACACTTTGTCTCCTCGGGAAGTACAAATAATTTTTCTCTCACAGAGCGCACCAGTGCGCTCATGTCGCCGGTCGGGAAATCTGTTCTTCCAACAGATTCCTGAAACAGAGTATCGCCGCATACCAGAATTCCTGCCTCAGCAAAATAATAGCAACATCCGCCAATAGTATGTCCGGGTGTTGCTATCACTTTACAGCTTATATCTGCTGTTGTGATTTCCTCACCATCTCTCACATAGACATCTGCCTCCACTGTACACGGTCTGTGCATCTGCCCTGAGATATTCTGATATGGATCCTGCAACAATTCCCGCTCCGATTCGCAGGCATAGACCTTTACAGGAGTGTCGAGACTTTGTTTCAAGCCGTCCACCCCCCAGATATGGTCAAAATGTCCATGCGTCAAATAGATTGCACAGACTTTAAAACCATTGCCTGCCAGCTTGTCTGCAATTTTATCCCCTTGATCAGCAGGATCTATAACGATTGCCTCCGGTGAACCCTCTCTGTATAAAAAATAGCAATTCGTCTGATTACGTCCAATCACAATACGTCCAATCCTGATATCGCTCATCAGCCCGTAGTCCTTTCTATGTCAATTACACTTTCAATTCCCTGAAGCTTTTCAATCACACGGTTCAATTCTTCCCTGCTGCTGATTTCAAAGGTAGTCTGCAGGGTTGCAAGTCCCTGCCTGTTGGTCTTTGTGTTCATGGAAAGAATATTGATATTACGCTCTGTAAGTGCCTTGGATATATCAACCAAAAGTCCGTTTCTATTATTGGCATATATCTTGATTTCTGCTGTATATTTCTCTGTAGAAGAGCCATCCTCTGCCTGCCATTCCGCATCAATCAGTCTTGCTCTCTCGATTTCCGGCAGATTAAGGACATTGATACAGTCGGTACGATGAATGGATATTCCCCTTCCTCTGGTGACAAAACCGACAATCTCATCACCCGGAACCGGCGAACAGCACTTGGAAAATCTTACCGACAAATCAGCAATTCCCTTTACGATAATACCGCTCTTTGACTTGGCGATTACCGGTCTGTTGGAAGCCATATTGCCGGCTTCCGCAATACTCGCCAGCACTTCCTCATTTGTCATCTGCTTTTTATGCTCTCTGTCATAAAGTTCCTGCAGTTTATTGACAACCTGACCTTCCTTCAACGCACCATGTCCCACCGCTGCAAGAACAGAATCCCAATCGCGGAAGCCATACTTTCGCATGATAACTTCCATGTAATCCTGTTTCAACAATTCAGAAGCATTGATGGATTTTGCTTTGCAGTAAGCAGCAAGAACTTCCTTGCCCTTATTGATGTTATCCTCTTTGACTTCCGCCTTAAACCACTGATTAATCTTATTCTTAGCCT
>JAILPF010000451.1 GCA_024699575.1 Acetatifactor sp.
TAGTAATGCTTGTAATAGGTACAGAGAATTCACTAGTATTTTTAAAACCAACGCAGACAAAAACTATGAAAGCTGATTATGAAACTGAACTCAGTAAAGAAACGTTGGCCAACAATATAGAAACAGTTGCATTACTTGGAAGAAATAAGTGGGGAAGTTTATCAGTGGATGAAAAATTAAGAGTATTAAGAACTGTTGTTAATATAGAGCGGAGATATCTTGGGCTTTATGATGATGAAATAATTACATGTGCTGTTATTGGAGTTCCTGATGAAAGACTAGGGTATTATTCAGTGGAAACTAATAAGATATGTATAAATTATAACCACTTATGCCATGGGACTGGAGAAGAAGGTTTGAATATAATTCTCCATGAAATCTTCCATGCATATCAAAACAAATGTTTTGATGCATTGCAAAGTCTGGATGGAAATTATCAGACGTTAAGAAAGTTCGATGATATTAAAAAATGGGGTGAAAATATAGAGAATTATATAAGTGATGATGAGTCTGGTGATGATTATTACTATCAGGTACTGGAAATTGACGCGAGAGAATATGCAGAAGAAGCTTCTGAAGACTATTACAGAAAAATTAATCAATATTATGGAAATACAGTAATCGGTAACAAATAATTTTATTCATAAATATAATCGAACGGAATGAGGTGATTCAAATTGCTGTAGAGATGTGTAAATAAAAAATTATAAAAGGGAAGGTGGAATCAACAGTGAAAGAAGACTTTGAAGAAATAACAATGTATAAATGTCGATATTGTGAAAAGGTATTTTATACAAACAAAAGGCACAAGTGTAAATTTAACCCACTAAACAAAACATGTTTCAGCTGCACTTTTTGCAAAGGAGTTACAGAAGAGGGGGTTATAGAGTGTGATCAAGGAAATGAGATATCGTTAGAGGAGTTATCTAGGCAGTATCATTGGAAACTTGATTGCCATAAATGGGAATGTATGAATGGATATATAGGAAAGGATTCATATATAAAAAGAATTTATGATAATTGGAGAATGGAAAAAATTGTTGAAGAAGAAAACGAGAGTGATTTTTTTGAATGAAAGGATGGTCAGTATGAAGAAATTAAACAGAGTAGTTGCAGGATTCATATGTCTTGCATTGTTAGTTACAGGTATTATTAGTGGGACAAAAAATACAAAGGCGGATACAAAAATACCAGATATTATATACGCCGGTCACGTACAGAATGTTGGTTGGATGAATGCTGTTAAAAATGGTCAGACAGCCGGAACAACAGGAAAGTCATTAAGGCTGGAGGCATTTGCTATCGCACTTAAGAACAATGAGAAAAGTATGATTCAGTATCGTGCCCATGTTGAGAATGTTGGCTGGCAAAACTGGGTGAACTCAGGAAGTATTTCAGGCAGTGTAGGAAAAGGACTCCGAATGGAAGCTATCCAGATTAAACTTTTAAATGAATATGCGGATCAATATGATATTTATTATAGAGTGCATGTGCCGAATTATGGATGGTTAGGATATGCGAAAAATGGTGCCATTGCTGGTTCTACCGGGATTTCGCAGAGGATTGAAGCGATTCAGATACAACTGGTTAAGAAAAATCAGGCGTTCCAGACAAATGGAGCAGCAACGGTTACAAAACCGTCGTTATCTTATCAGGCACATTGTCAGGATATAGGCTGGATGGGTAGTGTCACGGAAAACAAAACTGCAGGTACAACAGGAAAATCATATCGAATGGAGGCTTTAAAAATCAATATTGGAACAGGTGGAGTCACATATAGAGCACATGTTTCAAATGTTGGATGGCAGGGATGGAAGACAACAGGTCAGGTAATGGGCACAACCGGTCAGAATAGAGCAATTGAAGCTGTACAGATAAAACTAAGTGGAAATATAGCGAATTATTATGATATTTATTATCGTATGCATGTAGCTGGAATGGGTTGGCTTGGCTGGGCAAAAAACGGAGAAACAGCTGGAACAACCGGAAGCGGAATCAGAGCAGAAGCAATTCAGATTCAGTTAGTATTAAAATGTAATACTATTAATCGACAGGGAGCAGCTTATTATGATAAGCCGGCTCAAAATAATGGGGTAACAGTGGGAAATAGTACATATGACAACAAGGTTACATCTTTTTTAAATGATTCAAGATGGAAAAATGGTGCTTCATGGACTGGTAATAAACGTCCTATGGTTGGAAGTGGAAATGGAACCGGATGTTACGCTTATGCAAATGATTTTATGAAATATGTATATGGTATTTCGGGAGAATGCGGAAAGGGGTCGATACCATTCTATTCTCCTGCTTCAATCAAAAGTGGTGACATCATTAAAGTAACCGGTAGTCAGCATTGGTTCGTAGTGCTGTATCGTAACGGGAATCAATTAATAACAGCAGAAGGAAATTGGGATGGAAAAGTTGTAGTTAACAATGGCGCGTATACTGTTTCAGGAAATACATTATACAGAAATGGGAAAAAGTTCCGTACATTTAGTGTGGGATATCATTACAGATAACAATCGAAACAAACAAAACGAAAGGATGATGTTCATGGGTAGATTTTTGAAAGAATATACAAAAATGAAAACTACAAAAATGAAAAAAATCATTTTGAAAGCTATTGCGGTTACAGTTATTGCAACTATACTTACTCCGTTTGCAGGAGACAACAAACGTGCAATGGCAGCCACTGCTCAGATGGAAGCTGCGATTCAATGGGGAATGGGTATAGCAAATGACAATTCCCATGGATATTCGCAAAGCACAAGATGGGGACCGGATTACGATTGCTCTTCCTTTATCATATCTGCTTTAAGAGCAGCGGGACTTGATACCGGCGCAGCTGTTACAACACGCAATATGCGAAGCGAACTTACGGCACGCGGATTTCAATGGATTCCGTGGAGTCAGATTGGTGGAACCGGCAATCTTCAAAGAGGAGATATTCTGTTAAATGAACAGCAGCATACAGAGATTTATCTGGGTAATAATCAGAATTTGGGAGCGCACCAGAATTATGGTTATCCACAGCTGGGAGATCAGACTGGTAGGGAAATTTCGGTTTCAGGGTACTACAACCATCCGTGGGATGGCGTGCTCAGACATATCGGTGGTGGAAATGCAGGATGTAATTGTTCGGACTCATATGCTGGTGAATATACCGTAGCAGCGAATCCGGCATTGAATATGCGAAGCGGTCATAGCACATCAAGTTCCGTTATCATTTCTATACCAAATGGAAGTACTGTACATGTTTCAAAAGGAAATGGAAGCTGGGCGCATGTAAGCTGGAATGGTTATAACGGCTATTGCAGTATGGACTACCTCAGAAAACAGGAAAACACCCCTCAGATTAAGGGAAACCTTTCTATGTGGTTATCTGAGGGGAAAATGGGGGCTAAGGTAAACGGTGATAAGATGTATACCGGAAAAATGTATTATGTGTGTTATGAATTTAAAGATTTGAATACAAATAAAAGGGTAAATGATGTAATCAAAGCTAATTATTCTGTTACTGAGAAAGTAACGGACGCAAATGGAAATACCGTTCACAGTTACACTTATAATAACAGCGATTATAATTGGATTGGATTTACACCAAGTGCTGCAGGCAAATACAAATGTGAAGTAATAATATCAGGTGATTACGAAGGCAGAGTAGAAGTCACGGCAGATGTAAAAGAGAATAGACTTCTGTTGGATTGTTGGTATTCAGAATCAGCAAACGGATCAGAATGTAAAGAGTTTAAAGCAGGAAAGATATATTATTTCAATTACAGAATTTATGATTCTGCGACTGATGATTATACCACCAGACTTGGTAACACAGAATACTCTGTAATTATGACACTGTATAAACCGGATGGATCCGTAGCTAAGACGCAGACATTTAAGAATTGTACACATAATTATGTGAGTATGGCGTATACGGGAGAAGGAAACTACTATGGTGATATAGTGGTTAAATTCCCGAATGTGGAAAAGAAAACAGATAAACAATATTTGAAAATCGGCCATAATTTGACGAAGGTATCAAGACAGGAACCGTCAGTAGGAAAAGCTGGAAATATCGAGTACTATAAATGTACGTTGTGTGATAAGTATTTTTATGATTCCGCAGGCACAAAAGAAATCTCGGATAAAAAGAAAGTGATTATAGCCGCTTTGCCAACGCCGACACCAAAGGCAACAGCAACCCCGAAGGCAACTGTAGCTCCGACACCGACTGCAACACCAAAGGTGACAGCGACGCCGAAGACCACTGCAACACCGACACCGAAGGCAACTGCAACTCCAACGCCGATTGCAACGCCA
>JAILPF010000481.1 GCA_024699575.1 Acetatifactor sp.
GATTCCTTATCGGAAGCAATTCAGAAGTATAATGATAAAATCGCGAAACTTAATTCTGTAAAACAGTGCGTGACAGAAAAAAAGAATACCTTTGGTACAGGCGAGGCTGTTTATTACAGTATGGTTGACAGCTATCTTGCATCATATAACTATACGTCTCAGCAATATGACAATCAGGTAAATGAATACCAGAGACAGATAAATGCGTATGAGGAGCAGATAAAAAATGCCGATGGGAAACCTGCAACAGGTGGGGGAACGATTAGCGGAAATGATTTTATATCTGCAAATGCTGCTGATAATGTGGGAGCACTGAAAAAACAAAGAGATGAACTAATCGCTGCACGAGACCTGATAAAAAAAGAAAAAAACCAGAGCTTGCTCAATCTGGAATTGCAGCAAATCGCAGCTATTGAACAGCAGATTTCAGGGTACAGTGATACGGTTTTGTCTCTGGAAACAAACCTGACATCAGCTGAGTTACAGATGGACGCAATCAAGGGTGCAGATAATGAAGCAAAAAAAGAGATTACAATCCTTACGGAAAAAGGGAATGTAGATGCAGAAATCTTAGCCTGCAAAGAAAAGCTGAAGGAATATGAAGCTTATCTAAAGAGTTATGATATTCAGAATGATAATTGCACCATAAGAGCAAATCAATCAGGATATTTTTATGCAGCCGGGGATTTCATGCCGGGAAGCTATGTGCAGGAAGGAAGTTCAATAGGAGCAATCTATCCGGAAGAGGAGTCCAGGTACTATGCGGAGCTTTACGTGGAGAATTCCGATATTGCTAAAATGCGAGAAGGGCAGGAAGTGAAATTTGAAATTGCCGCCTATCCATCCGGCGAATATGGGTATTTTAAAGGAACTGTGGAAAATATAGCACGAGATATATCAGTAGACCAAAGTGCAGGATATGCATATTATCTTGTGAAAGTAAAATGTGATAATATGACATTAAAAGGAAAAGACGGTGAAGAAGCATCGCTTAAGAACGGAATGGCATGCCAATCTAAGATTGTCGTAGATGAAAAGCATGTGCTGACATATCTGTTGGAAAAAATAGATTTATTGGATTAAATAGGTGGATGTAAAAATATTTTGCGTATGACTGAGTAATGTGATATATTGATTTTATCCATAATATGAATAGAGGAAAAGCTATGTTAATGCTGCTGTATTTATAATCTGAATGAACGTATGGAACAACCCTTTCCAGGAAGGGCTGCTTTTTGTACCCATTCATAGGATTATTTGCAGCACCTACACATGTGCGTTTTTTGTGGTGCAGATAATTCTGCACCATTTTCATGTTTATGGAGGAATAGAGAATGAATAACTTACTGATAAAAAAACCGATAGATAAAACAATTACCAGGGAACAATTTTTAGAAGATATGGATTGCCTTTTCTTAAACCTGAAGGAGTTATACGGAATGTACCATTACTTTGGAGAGGAAAAATTTATACAGGCGAGGCAGATAGTGGAACAGCAGATTGAGCAAGCGTTTGCCTTTGATCAGACATTGGAAAATCTAAAGCGCGAACTGTCTTTCATTAAAGATGGACATTTTTATATTGGCGACGCGAAGCCCTATGAAAAAAGATACGACTATGCTATTCGATATACGAACTACAAAGGAATTCCGGTTATCGACTGCAAAAAGTTTTACCATGATACAGAGGAAGAACTGGAACAGTTAAAGGAGTTTGCAAAGAGTGGTGAATGCTACAGAGGCGATGGAGACCTGATTCTGGATTTCAGGGGCAACATCGGAGGCTCTTCGGTTTATATCTATGAGTTTCTGGAGGGACTTCTTGGTCGGGAGGAGTCTGAGTGTTCGCGTATCCCCAATAAAAAGAAGATTTTTGTACTGCTGGATGAAGTCACTGCATCTGCAGCGGAAGAGGGGCTTGCAGTCCTGAAAAATATCGAGGATGTGACGATCGTCGGAGAACATTCTGCAGGATGTGCTTCCTGTGGGAACTGTTTGGCATTCTATTTACCCCATTCTCACCTGAAAGTGCGTTTCGGCACAGGAGCAGTACTTTATGAGGGCTACCGAAATGTAGATGCGGAGGGCGGTTTCAAGGGAGACATCGGTTTGCCGGCATTCAAAAAGTGGATGGAGATTCGTACAAATCCACAATATACCATAAAGGAATACTGTGGGTATAATGAAGCGGAAATCCTGCCCTTGTATACAAGCGTAGGCTGGATAAACTATACGGAGCATGTGGAGATGCTAAGGCTTGCATTTGAACATTCTCTGAAAACGATTGCTGTATATGATGAAACATCCCTAATTGGCTTAATCAGAGTAATCGGAGACGGACATTCAGCGATTAGCATCCAGGATTTGCTCGTTTTGCCGGAGTACCAGGGAAAGGGAGTCGGCACGGCATTGCTGTGTGAAATATTGATTCGCTACCGCGACGTATATCAGAAAACGCTTTTGACTGATGATACGGAAAAAACAGTGAGATTTTATCAATCCATGGGATTTCGGTCAGCTTCCGACATCGGATGCAGGGCGTTCATCTCCGTTCGCTAAGACACGATGTTGAATAAAAATGCGATTTTGTGGTAAAATACACTTTAAAAAAATGCGATTTTGTACTAAAATAAGAATATAAAAAATGCGATTTTGAGGTGGCGTAATGTTCCGGAGGAAAATATACAATAAATTGTTAGAATGGAAAGAGGATTCACAGGGCCGAACAGCATTGCTGATAGAAGGGGCAAGACGCATTGGAAAATCAACTGTGGCCGAAGAGTTTGCAAAAAATGAATATCTAAGTTATATACTGATTGATTTTTCTACCGCGTCTAAATCTGTCAGGACACTGTTTGAAGACATTTCTGATTTAGACTATCTGTTTCTACAATTACAACTTCAGTACAAGACAGATTTACATGAGAGAAAATCCCTCATTATCTTTGATGAAGTACAGTTGTGTCCATTGGCGCGACAAGCTATAAAAGCGTTGGTGAAAGACCACAGGTATGACTATCTGGAAACGGGTTCACTTATTTCAATCAAAAAAAACGTTCAGGATATTCTGATTCCAAGTGAAGAACGCAAGCTTAGCATGTACCCTATGGATTATGAGGAATTTCTGTGGGCGGTAGGGGATAACACTACGGCTAAATTGCTTGAACAAAGTTATAACGCAGGTAAAGCGGTTGGCGATGCGGTGCATAGAAAATTGATGAGAGATTTCAGACTTTACATGCTCATAGGGGGAATGCCGCAGGCGGTCGATGAATATATTCGAACGAATAATTTCAGGAAAGTTGATGCTGTGAAAAGAGATATTTTGAACCTGTATGAGGACGATTTAAAAAAGATTGACCCCACAGGAAGAATAGCTATGTTGTTTGACGCAATTCCGGCTCAGCTTAATAAAAATGCATCCAGATATCAGGTTTCCAGTGTTCTTGAGTATGAGAGAGCAAATAGTGTTTTGGAATTGATAGCGGAACTAAAAGATTCCAGGACGGTTTTGGTTTCTTACCATGCTAACGATCCTAGTGTCGGCATGGCAACCAATAAAGATTTATCGAAGTTTAAACTTTTTCTTTGTGATACAGGATTGTTTGCAACCTTGATGTTCAAAGATAGAGACTTTACTGAAAACGAAATTTATGAAAAACTGTTAAATGACAGGTTAAGTGCAAATTTAGGTTATATGTATGAGAATATAGTGGCTCAGACTCTTGCGGCAAAGGGAGAGGAGCTATTTTACTATACCATGCAAAACGTGAATACTCGTCATAACTATGAGGTAGATTTTTTGATTGCCAGAAAAAATAAAGTATGCCCACTGGAAGTGAAATCCTCCGGCTATAAAACACATGCCTCATTAGATGCTTTTTTTGAAAGGTATTCGGATAGGATATTAAAAAGATATCTAATCTATACGAAAGATATTGGGAAAGACAATGATATCCAGTGCTTGCCGATTTATATGACAATGTTCCTGTAAAAATTAACGAGTTAATTTTTTTGAAAAAGTAATTGACACACTTAGAATGGGGTGCTATACTCCCTAACATAAAGCAAAGGCGCTTTGGAGAAATCCAAAGCGCTTTTTTCTGTTTAAGCGCGCACAGAAAAGCTCATAAGATTACCTGATTGAGGAGGAAAAGTTATGACTGATGAAATCATGGAAGCTGTGAACGGTCAGTTGTTTAGTGTCTGGTTTTTAATAGGTGCAGCGTTAGTATTTTGGATGCAGGCAGGTTTTGCGATGGTGGAGGCTGGCTTTACCAGAGCCAAGAACTCCGGAAACATCATCATGAAAAACCTGATGGATTTCTGCATTGGTACTGTGGTATTTATTTTGATTGGTTTTGGGTTGCTTCTTGGCGAGGATGTGATGGGTCTTATCGGAAAACCTGGTTTTGACATCTTCGTAGCGTATGAGAGTTTTGATTGGTCCAATTTTGTATTTAACCTGGTGTTCTGTGCAACCACCGCAACAATCGTTTCCGGTGCAATGGCTGAGAGAACAAAATTTCTTTCCTACTGTGTGTACTCCGGTGTGATTTCCGCATTAATCTATCCGATTGAAGCTCACTGGATCTGGGGTGGAGGTTGGCTTGCTCAGCTTGGTTTCCACGATTTTGCAGGCTCCTGTGCAATCCACATGGTAGGTGGTATCAGTGCTTTGATTGGTGCTAAAATCTTAGGACCCAGAATCGGTAAATTTGAGAGAGATAAGAGCGGAAAGGTAACGAAGGTTAATGCATTCCCAGGACATAATCTTCCGATGGGCGCTCTCGGTGTATTTATTCTTTGGCTTGGCTGGTATGGATTTAACGGTGCAGCAGCAACTTCTGTAGAGCAGCTTGGTTCTGTGTTTGTAACAACAACAATCGCTCCCGCAATTGCAACTGTTGTATGTATGATTTTTACATGGCTTAGATATGGAAAGCCTGATGTGTCTATGTGTTTGAATGCATCACTGGCAGGTCTTGTGGCAATCACTGCTCCCTGTGACGTGACAGATGCATTTGGTGCGATTGTGATTGGCGCCGTTGCAGGTGTTCTGGTAGTATTTGGGGTATGGCTTCTTGATTATAAGCTTCGGATTGATGACCCGGTTGGTGCAGTTGCAGTACATTGTCTGAACGGTATTTGGGGTACCATTGCAGTTGGTCTGTTTGCAACCAACACCGCTCCCGGCTACAGCATTGCAGATGCAAACGGTGTGGAGCTGGTAGGACTTTTCTATGGCGGTGGTTTCAAATTATTGGGACTTCAGCTCTTGGGATTTGTGTCCGTTGCAGCATGGACCGCAGTTACCATCACGGTAACATTTGTCATCATCAAAGCACTGATTGGACTTCGTGCTTCCGAGGAGGAAGAAATTGTTGGTCTGGATGCAACCGAGCATGGTCTTGCTTCTGCATACTCCGGCTTTAGTATCATGGATGTTTCCAACACCATGCTGATGGATGTCAATGAAAACACGAGCCTTGGAGCCAGTGAGTACGAGGAAGCATCTGAGGTAGCAAAAAATGCAGCAGTCAAAGTGGAGAAATTCCCGGTGCTATCTACCAGCGGAATTTACAAAGTGGTTATTATTGCAAAGCTGTCCAGATACGACAAGCTGCGTAAGGCAATGAATGACTTGGGTGTGACCACTGCCCGCTTCGCCAAGAAGGCTGGTCAACCCGCTCTGGGTTCCAAGAAGGATGGTTTCTTCGTATTCTATCCCACTTCCAAAGTCGTTGCTGACC
>JAILPF010000486.1 GCA_024699575.1 Acetatifactor sp.
GGAGGAAAGAGAACAGCAACTTAGAGAACATCTTAAAAAGGTGAAAGCAGGATTTGCGGATGAGGAACTGGAGAGGGTGAAAGAGACTTTCAAGGAACTTCGTGAATTCCAGGAGACGGAGGATGCAAAAGAGGATTTGGAGAAAATTCCCCTTTTGGAACGCAGCGATTTGAAGAAAGAAGCGCCGGAGTTTGTGATTGAGGAGCGAAAGATTGATAATACCAGGTTCCTGTATCATAATCTGTTTACCAATGGAATCGGGTATCTGAGACTGATTTTTACGTTGAATGACATCCCGAAGGAGTATTTCCCCTATATCGGCATTCTGAGAGGATGTCTGGGACTATTAGATACAGAACACTACCGATACGGTGATTTGTATAATGAGATTAATCTTGTCACCGGAGGAATGGTTCCGGTAAATAATGTCTATCCGAATGCCAATGATCCGGATAGATTTGTGGTGACATTGGAGCTTAAGACAAAAGTGTTCTATGAGAATATTCAAAAAGCGGTCGACTTGATGAAAGAGATTATTTTCACCAGTAATTTTGCGGATACCAAGCGCCTTTTGGAAATCCTTGCAGAGGGTAAGTCCAGAATGCAGGCGCAAATGCTTTCCGGCGGACATATGGTGGCTGCTTCGCGTGCTATTGCGTATGGCAGTGTATCCGCTACCGTCAGTGAGGAAATTTCAGGCGTGCCGTTTTACCGTCTGGTTGCGGATATTGAGGAACATTTTGACGAGCGCAAAAACGACTTGATTGATAAACTGACTACTCTTGCAAAAATGATTTTCCGCAAAGAAAATTTGCTGATTGATTTTGTCGGAGAAGAAAAAGCACTTGACGGTCTGACAAAAGCTGTTTCCTCTTTAGAATCCGGTTTATATACCAATCCGGTTAAAAAGGAAGAATATCGTCCACGAATTGCAAAAACAAATGAAGGGTTTATGACATCCAGCCAAATTCAATATGTTTGCCGAGCAGGTAATTTCAGACGAAATGGATTGGAATATAAAGGCAGCCTAAAGGTTTTAAAGGTGATGCTGGGATATGAATATCTCTGGGTAAATGTACGTGTTAAGGGTGGAGCATACGGATGTATGTGCAGCTTCAGCAAAAACGGGGAAAGCTATTTTGTATCCTACAGAGACCCGCATTTGAAAAATACCCTTCAGATTTTTGATGATGCAGCGGATGCGATTGCCAATTACAAGGCAGACGAACGGACGATTACACAGTATATCATCGGTGCAATCAGTGATTTGGATATTCCGCTTACTCCACCGATGAAGGGACTGAGAGCCTTAAGTGCATATATGACAGGTTTGACTTCTCAGATGGTTCAACGGGAGAGGGATGAAATTCTGGGGACGACGGCTGAAGATATCAGATCATTGTCCGAGTATATAAAAGCGTTTATGGCGGATGACTTTTTGTGTGTTGTCGGTAATGCCAATAAAATTAAAGAGAACAAAGAGTGCTTCGGTAAGATTGAGAACCTTTTTGCTTAAAAGAATAGAAGAAAACGGAGACGATAAATGAGTAATGATGCATCCTTTAAATCAGGATTTGTAACTTTGATAGGCAGACCCAATGTCGGAAAATCCACATTGATGAATCACTTGATTGGTCAAAAAATTGCGATTACATCCAATAAACCGCAGACTACACGCAATCGCATTCAGACGGTCTTGACTTTGGAGGAAGGACAGATTGTCTTTCTGGATACTCCCGGAATTCATAAAGCGAAGAACAAGCTTGGCGATTATATGGTGAACGTTGCGGAGCATACCTTAAACGAGGTGGATGTGATTTTGTGGCTTGTGGAGCCGACCACATTTATCGGTGCAGGGGAGCGCTATATTATTGAACAACTCAAAAAAACAAAAACACCGGTTATCCTGGTAATTAATAAAACGGATACTGTAAAGAAAGATGAAATCCTGACTTTTATTGATGCATACCGTAAAGAACTGGATTTTCAGGAGATCGTTCCTGTATCTGCATTAAAAGGTGATAATACGGATACATTGATTCAGTGTATCCTGAAATATTTGCCCTATGGACCGGCTTTTTATGATGAAGATACCATCACGGATCAACCAATGCGACAGATTGTGGCAGAATTAATCAGGGAGAAGGCATTACGTTTGCTTGAGGAAGAGATACCTCATGGCGTGGCTGTCAGTATCGAGAGCATGAAACAGAGGAAAAAAATCTGTGATATTGAGGCGACTATTATCTGTGAGAAGGATTCACACAAGGGTATTATTATCGGAAAAGGCGGACAGATGTTGAAAAAAATTGGTTCCACAGCCAGGCCTGAAATCGAAGATTTGTTGGAGATGCATGTGAATCTGCAACTTTGGGTGAAAGTGAAAAAAGACTGGAGAGATAGTGATTTCCTGTTAAAAAACTTTGGCTACAATCCGAAAGATATTGACCTGCACGAATAGAAAAACAGAAAATGCAAACCCTATGAATAGATTTTTACGAAGCTGATTAGGGGGACGCAGATGATGCAGACATTAAATTACTGGAAGCAATTTGAAAACACCGGAAAAGTGGAAGATTATTTATCCTATGCTTTTGCACAACAGAACCGGGCAGAGGAAGTGCTAAAGCAGGAGGAGGACAATAGAGGAGCAAATCCTTATGCAACAGTTCACATGGGTCACAGGAATGGTATTGAAACAGACGCCTATCGGGGAATATGATAGGCGTATCTGTTTGTTAACAAAAGAAAACGGTAAGATTTCTGCGTTTGCAAGAGGTGCGCGCCGACCGGGCAATGCATTGCAGGCATCAACCATACCGTTTACTTTTGGAAAATTTAAGCTTTTTGCTGGAAGGGATTCTTATTCTATTGCAGAAGCCGATATAGAAAATTATTTTTCTGAATTGAAAACGGATTATATTGGGGCGTATTATGGTATGTATTTCTGTGAGATTGCAGATTATTATACGAGAGAAAATAACGATGACAGAGAGATGCTGAAATTATTGTATCAGTCTTTTCGAGCACTTTGCTCATCCGCAATTCCCAATGAACTTGTGCAGGCAGTCTTTGAATTAAAGGCAATTGCTGTTAACGGAGAGTACCCGGGACCGCCAACTGACAGAGTGTTGGAGGATTCTACGATTTATGCCATGAATTACATAGCGACAAGTCCCGTTGAGAAACTCTACACCTTTACTGTGAAAGATTCGGTTTTGCGACAATTGCGTCAGGTGGCGGAAGAATATCGTCGTCACTTTATGGATAGAGATTTCAAAAGTCTTGAAATACTAAAAACTCTGTGATAGAATTTGATAAGATTTTGTGCAAATCAGAATCTCATTTGGAAAGGCATGGTAGAAAAATGGATAGGAAAGTTAAAGTGTTGGGTATGATTGCTCTTTCCGTGCTGATGCTTGCGGGATGCGGAGGAAGTAAAATCCCGGATGTTATATCGGAAACATCGCTTGCAGTCGGAAGTGACGGTGAAATCACTTATTATCTGGTGGAGGATTTCGATAAGGAATACTATGATATCTCCGAACTCACCGAAATGGCCATGGATGATGCGGCAACATTTTGTGAGAAATATGATTCCGAAGTCCAGAAGGCTGTAATGGCTGTGAAAAAGGTTGAATTTGTCGCGGATAACCCTGAAAAAGTTATTTTAACATATGAATATGAAAACTATAAAGTTTTTGAAGCACATACGGACGGGGTATTGTTCTTTGGCCCGGTTTCC
>JAILPF010000487.1 GCA_024699575.1 Acetatifactor sp.
TTCGATGTAGCCATTCACTTTTCCGATATCTGTCTGCTGCTGTCCAAAGTATTTTCCACTCTTTCCTGCCACATATTTGGTGCTGTACATCATGATTCCGACCATAAGCAGAGTAACGATGGTCAGTGGAATATTGAGGACAACCATACTGATCAGAACGCTCACCACCGTAATCGCACTGGAAAAAATCTGTGGAATACTCTGGCTGATCATCTGTCTCAGGGTATCAATATCGTTGGTATACATCGACATGATATCCCCATGAGTGTGGGTATCAAAATACCGTATCGGAAGCTTTTCCATATGGGAAAACATATCGTTTCTCAATCTCTGCATAGTCCCCTGCGTGACATTAACCATCAGACGGTTATAAGTATAGGTTGCGGCGATACCCACCAGATAAATACCTGCCACTCTCAATATCTCCTGCAACAATCTGGAAAAATCAGGATTTTCCTTTCCAATCATCGGTAAAATGTACTCATCAATCAATGTTCTCTGAAATAACGTTCCCTGCACACTGGCCAACACACTGATGATGATGCAGAGGAATACAATGACAAAATGCACTCCGTAATTCTTCATTACATACTTCATCAAACGTATGAATATCTTCCCGGGGTTTTCAATCTTTTCACCCATCGGTCCTCTTCTCGGTCCTCTTCTCGGTCCTCTTCCTGGTCCTCCCATCGGTCTTGTCTGTGTATTGTCTGCCATTATGCCTCACCTCCCATCTCATCAAAGTCTCTGTTACCATCTGTCTGTGCCTCATAAATTTCACGATAAATCTCATTGGAATCAAGCAGTTCCTCGTGAGTACCAACAGCATCCACGCGACCGTTTTCCAATACAATAATCTGGTCTGCATCCTGAATGCTGGAAATTCTCTGAGCGATAATCAATTTTGTCGTTCCGGGAATCTCCGTCGCAAAGGCTGCCCTGATTTTGGCATCCGTCGCTGTGTCCACCGCGCTGGTGCTGTCATCCAGAATCAATATTTTCGGTTTTTTCAACAGTGCCCTCGCAATACACAATCTCTGCTTCTGTCCACCTGACACATTGCTTCCACCCTGTTCAATATAGGTCTCATATTTTTCAGGCATTTTCTCAATAAACTCATCTGCGCAAGCAAGCCTGCAGGCGCGAATGCACTCTTCCTCAGTCGCATTCTCATCCCCCCAGCGAAGATTTTCTAAAATTGTTCCACTGAAAAGAACATTTTTCTGTAAAACGACCGACACTTCATTTCTAAGTGTTTCCATATCGTAGGTGCGTACATCTTTTCCACCTACATATACTGTCCCTTCCGACACATCATAGAGCCTGCTGATCAGATTGACCAAACTGGTCTTTGAACTTCCGGTTCCACCCAAAATACCGATTACCTGACCGGATTTAATGTCCAGATTGATGTCATCCAAAATAGGTTTCTCGCTGTTTTGATTATAGCGGAAAGTCACATGATCAAAGCGGATACTCCCATTCGGCACTTCATAATCAGGCTTCTGTGGATTGGTCAAATCAGCCTTTTCCTCGATAACCTCACAGATACGCTCTGCACTCGCACGGCTTAAAGTCACCATGACAAATATCATGGACAACATCATCAAGTTCATGAGAATGTTCATGCAATATGCAAGCAGACTCATTAATTCACCTGTGGTCAGGGAATCCGCCACAATCATTTTGGCTCCCAGCCAGCTGATTCCAAGAATGCAGGAATAGATGGTAATCTGCATTAAAGGCGCATTCCACGCCAGAATACTCTCCGCCTTAACAAACAGCTTATAAATATTTCCGCTGGCTCCCTTAAATTTTTCAATTTCGTAATCCTCACGCACGTATGCTTTTACCACGCGTTGTGCAGATACATTTTCCTGCACACTCACGTTTAATTCGTCATATTTTTTAAAAACCTGCTCAAAATAGCCTCTCACCCTGCTGATGATAAAGAACAGGAAAAAGCCCAGTATCATGACTGCAACTAAATAAATCACAGCAATTCGAGCGTTGATAAAAAAGGCCATTGCCATTGCACAGATCAAACTGATAGGTGATCTGGTACACATACGCAGAATCATCTGATATGCGTTTTGGATATTGGTTACATCCGTAGTAAGTCTCGTCACCAGGCCTGCTGTGGAAAATTTATCGATGTTGGAAAAAGAAAACGTCTGTATATTTGTGTACATCGTTTCACGCAAATTTCTTGCGAGCCCTGCTGACGCTCTCGCTCCATATTTTCCTCCCATCAGACCGGCAAACAGCCCAATCAATGCAATGACTATCATCATTCCACCAACTGCATAGATATGTCCGATATTGCCGGCTTCCACACCATCATCAATGATGGATGCCATCATAAGGGGAATAATCATCTCCATCATGACCTCCAAAATCATAAACAATGGAGTTTTGATGGAGTCAGATGTATATTCCTTAACCTGCCCTAATAATGTTTTAATCATTTTTCATCCTCCTGTTGTAAATTGTCGCGGATCTTATCCAGAACGTGAAGAAAGGTTTCCTTTTCCTCAGGTGTAATATTGCGTTCCAGCATTTCATCAAACGCCTCCAGTTCCCTGCGAATATGCAGGTTACTTTCCACTGCTTTATCTGTTAAGATTATTTTTTTCATCCTTCCATCCTGCTTGATGGATTCCCTGATAATAAATCCCTTTTGCTCCAGAGTCTGAAGCAAAACCGTTGCAGAAGACCTTCTAATGTTAAATGCCTTCTCAATGTCCTTCTGAAATACTGAGTCCTCTCTGTGGTCATACAGAAATCCGATAATGGGTCCCTGAATTCCAAAAAGGTCTTCCAGACCATTCCGCGAAAATCTCATATCTAAGGAACGTCTGATTGCATGTTCTATAGCTTTCAATTCCAATCCAATATGCCGCTCTTCCATTATTCTCACCTTCTTTACTTTTCGAAAAACAAAAATGTTAGTTACCTAACAAGTTTGTTAGGTAACTAACATTATACACGTTTTCTCATTATATGCAAGTGAGATTTACAAATTAATATTACGATGTTTCAAAAAGCCTTCTGGCAATCTTCTGTGCACTGGGTGTGATTGCCAAGCCATCCTGCCCGGTTTCCCGCAGGCACGCCGGGATCAATTTACCGATTCTGCGCATAGAATCAATGACTTCATCAGGTTCTATGGCACTTCTGATTCCCGCTGTCGCCATCTGCGAAGTAACCACTGCATTCACAGCGCCGGCTACATTACGTTTGATGCATGGTACCTCCACCAAGCCCGCCACGGGATCACAGGTCAGTCCCAACATATTCTTGAGTGACAGAGCAACTGCATTTACAATGACTTCATTGTCTCCTCCCTCCAGATAGCTGATGGCGCCTGCCGCCATGGCAGATGCGGAACCAATCTCCGCCTGACATCCTCCGCTGGCCCCGGCAATGCAAGCACTTGTAGATATTACTTCTCCAATGCCTGCAGCCACGTAAAGTGCCTCCACCAGTCTGTCCTCCTCCACTCCTTTCTGTTCCTCATAGGTGAGAAGAACTGCCGGGATCACACCACAGGATCCGGCTGTCGGCGCTGCCACGATTCTGCCCATACAAGCATTGGATTCCCCCATTTTCACTGCCTTTTCCATAACTTCTGTCAGGAAATCACCTATCAGACGATTTTCTGTGCGGCGGAATTCTTCCAATTTTTTTCCATCTCCGCCGGCCATACCGCTGGCGGAGCGAAGAGACGAATCATAGTTTGCATCAGCCTCTTTCATTGCCCGATACATCTTTCGCATCTGCTCAAAGGACTCTTTCTCAGTGACATTGCGTTCCTTCATATCGTCCCTGAGTATCACCTGCCAAAAGGAAATCTTTTCCCGCTCTGAACACTCTGTTATCTCCTGTAGTTTGCCAAAACTCATACTGCCTTCTGCTCCTCTTCCAAACTATAATATGTCACATGCTCAATTCCTTCTAAGTTTGAAAGCCATGTCACAAATTCTCCCGGAATCTCCTGGTCACATTCAATCACCATCACAGCCTTTCCGCCTCTACTGTCCCTGTAGAGCTGCATGGTAGCAATATTGACATTCTTCTGGGACAGCATGCTGGTAACCTCTGCC
>JAILPF010000506.1 GCA_024699575.1 Acetatifactor sp.
TATTCCTGGGGTTCCTATTCCATTGTGGCATTTGCTTCACCCTATTTCTCTTTTCTCTGCGCAGCTCTGCTTATTCTCCGCAGAGGAAAATATATGGACCGGAAGGTGCGTCGTGCCATCGGACTCTCCATGCTCTTTCTGGTCACCCTCGCAATCTTACAGGGTATGTATCCGGAAATTCTGATGTCCAGTCTCGGTCTGATGATGATTAACGTGGCATTATTCTACACTGTGGAAAGCCCGGATGCCCTCATGATAGAAAAGCTTGCCGAGGAAAGAAAAAATGCTGAAAGTGCAAATCGTGCCAAATCTCTTTTTCTAGCTCAAATGTCACATGAAATCCGCACACCCATCAATGCCGTGCTCGGCATGAATGAGATGATTCTGCGTGAGACAGACAACGAAGATATCAGAGATTATTCCGCCACCATAAAGGAAGCCGGCAAAACACTGTTGTCATTAATCAACAGCATCCTTGACTTCTCTAAGATTGAAGACAACAAGATGGAGCTTCTGTCTGTTGAATATGAAACTGCTGAGCTGATTAACAATATCGTCAACTCCATCTACAATCGCGCCCGTTCCAAAGGGCTTTACCTGGAAATAAATGTTGATGAGAAACTCCCCTCAAAGCTCATCGGTGACGACATAAGACTTACCCAAGTCATCATGAATCTCCTCACCAATGCAGTCAAATATACCGAGAAAGGTACAGTTTCCTTTTCCATGATACTCGAAAAGACAGAGGGTGACACCGTTACCATCGGCGTTTCTGTCAAGGACACCGGTATCGGTATCAAAGCCTCCGAAATCTCCGAACTGTTTAACTCTTTTATACGGCTTGATGAAAAAAGAAATCGAAATATTGAGGGCACCGGTTTGGGTATGGCCATCGTAGACCGTCTATTGAAAATGATGGGTTCCACCATTCAGATTGAAAGCACCTACGGAAAGGGCTCCACTTTTTCTTTCCATATCGAGCAAAAGATATCCGATGCCAAACCTGTGGGAGATTATAAGCTGAATCTCGCACAGAGCAGGAAAATCGAAACCGGAGATGTGGCATTCAAGGCTGCCGGTGCCAATGTACTGATAGTCGATGACAACTCAATGAATCACAAGGTTGCAAAGAACCTCTTAAAACTGTTTGGAATCGTTCCCGATATGGCCATGTCCGGTGCGGAAGCTATACAAATGGTGAAGGACAAGACCTATCATATTATCTGCCTCGACCATATGATGCCTGAACTTGACGGCATTGAGACTCTGGAGCGCATGCGCACTGAAAAGCTGATACCGGACACTACCGTGGTCCTGGCAATGACAGCCAATGCAGTGGTAGGTGCGAAAGAAATGTATCTGGAAAAAGGCTTCGATGACTACATTTCAAAGCCGATTGCATTGGAAGAGTTGGCTGAGAAACTAAAAAAATATCTACCCGAAGCAGACAGCATCAGTTCAGCACCGGAATATTCCGCTGCCGATGTATTGGAATTTGCACCTTCCGATGATGAAGATAACGTATCTGCAGACACTGCCAATAGCAGCGATGAAATCATTGTTCAGCTGGAAAACCTGGGTATTAATGTAGCCGGCGGTTTATTACATTGCGCCAATGAACAGGATTTCTATTTCGACGTAATCCGGGACTATTATACTTCCGCGCAGGAAAAGCTGACTCAGCTGGATGGCTTTTTGCATACAAACGCATTGAACGAGTATGAAATACTGGTTCATGCTGTGAAGAGTATGTCACGTACCATCGGAGCAGATGCGGTCGCAGACATGGCTTTGGCGCTCGAGCAGGGTGCCGGACGAAGAGATAAAGAATATGTCATCAAAAATCACCCCGCCTTTGCAAAAGCATACAAGGAAATGTCTGAAAACTTACAACAGCTATTATATACATAAATGAGAAACTTTTTTCTCACCGTCATATTCCACATGATACGGAATATGACGCTCGGTCAGTATCCGGAAAAAGGCATCAACATATACCTTTTCTTCCCAGTCCTGCCCTACACTGATATAGAATTTATCTCCGAAAGCCACAATAATTGTCAATATTCCCAGACCGTATGAATCTACATCTCCATACATCGAGGAAATGTACTCTTCCATCTCACCATACTGTTCCCTCCCGACATATGTTACATCTGCGGTCTCTGATTCTGTCATCTCCTTAACAACTCCTCTTGCTACCAGTTGTTTCAGGTATGTAAGCGGAAGATACTTCACAAGATTCAGCTTTCTGCAGTAATCATAGGTCTGTTTTTTGAGCAAATCCCGGTCAGAATATCTTAGAACCGTTCCTCTGCACATAGTTCCCTGCATTTCTAAATCTTTCTTCCATATTTTGTCCGAATACCGGATGTAAATCTTGGAATAGGTATTGCAGATAGTATCCTTGATTCCCATCGCCGGTCTGAGATTAACCGGAATGCCAATCACAACATCTCTATCAGAATCTGCATGCACTGAGCGAATTGCTTCCGCCAGTATCAGTGTGATGGCTGTGACGGGCGATCCGTCATAGGAAGCGCAATGCCTCATAAGATCATCCTGTGCGACATAGAACTTCACGGACGAACGATTGCCTTTCCTGACCAATCCCATCTCATCCAGCCGCATCGGATGTTTTATCTTTTTCTGCGGTGGGATGGAACGATCAAAGTCCCTGGAAGTTGTCTGATAAAAATGCAGGTATGCATCCCCGGTTTCCACCGGAGAAATAACATCATCCGGCAGTGCCACATTCGGAACAGACAATTTTCTGCCATATTTATCACAACAATAATAGTAGAGAAGTGCCTTGACGATTCTATGTAATCCGCCCCATCCATCTGCCCGTGGAAGCCATTCACATAGACTGTATCCTCTAAATAGGAAAAAGTCACCAGCTGGTAATTACTCTCTTCACAGTTAAGCGGTATGGGTTCATCGGTGTTCTTGACCACCCAGGGATTAGGGTTCTCAAGCAAATATAATTCATGGACATTCCGGCAAAGGCGCACCTTCAGAAAGTAAAACCTCTTT
>JAILPF010000509.1 GCA_024699575.1 Acetatifactor sp.
ATAGAATCTGATCCTAATACTGGCGGGTATAATTCGGAGATTCTAAGAGTAACCTACTGCTCTTTTTTCCAATAAATATCTTGTGGGTGCAAAGATACAAACTATCTCTGACACTCCCAAATTTTTTCTAAGATTTTAAGGGCTCATCTCTACAATCTTTTATTTATGGTTGCACATTAATATATTGTTTACATCTTCTTCATATTCGATCACCACTCCATAATGAGTTTGTCCAATTGTTCTGGAGTGCCACTTTTGCCTGTTATCTTTTTGTACAATCGTCGGCGGGTTGACGTAATGGCCTCCTTGCTATGTGCCGTCAGAATGGCAATCTCCATAGGTTTGAATTGTGCTTTTACAAGTAGACAAACGCGGATCTCCTGCGTGCTGAGGTGGAATACAGAAATTAGTTGTTGTACAAAAGAACTAAATAAGGTGTCCATCATTATTTGAAAATGTTCCCATTCATCGGTCGTAGGACATTCTCTGTTTGCACATCTTTTCCTCATTGTTGCCATTTCAGGGGATGCTGCTAATTCTTGCTGACGTTGGTTGCGTTTCGATATCCATTCGCTTGTTTCTTCTTTCAAGCTCTTGATTTGATCTGACTTTCTGTCGTTCATGTACAGCAAATACCTGATACGCCTTTTATCTGCTTTTTGATGGAGAATGAAATACAAAAGGAAAAGACCGAAAAGAACGAACAATACGAAGAGAATGGCCACCATCGTATCTACAAATCTTTCTGCACGTTGATGAGATTCGTTCAGCACAGAGGCCTGTTCTTCGAATAATTCTTTCAGACTATCCCTGTCTGCGCTCTTTTCGCAATAGTTCTTTATCCTCGCCCTGTTATATATCGAGTTGGCATAGATCCTGTCGCTCTCATGCCATTCACCCACATTATCTTGCAGCTCCCTGATAATGCTTATTGAACTGTCTGCATTCGTCGTACAAAGACTGTCTGCCTGTATCAGTTGTCTGCGTACATTATAGTCGGAGCAGGAACAAACGATGAGAAAAAGACAACCAAAGAAAAGCGCTTTCTTCATGGAGGCTACATGTTGCTGAATTGTACAAGAAGCCAGACTCCTCCAATAAGAAGTATTTCCAGGATAGCAAAAGCTGTAATCAGAAAGGTAAATTGTTGGTTACGCTTTGTATGTTTGAATGGATATAGGAAATGAGTGATGCTCATCCACGGAGCCAAGAGCAGGAGGAATACTGATGTAGCGTCTGTCTGATGATGAAACCCTCCCATGCAGATATGACAAATCAACATCATGAGCCAATATATGCTGAAAGAAATGAGAAAGAACATCACATACTCATTCTTTTTCATCAATTTGGATGGCCAACAAATATATAAAACTGTTACCATCGCTACCAATAGACCCAAAGCAGGCCAGGATTGTAATAAACTCATAACCGATTTTTTATCATTGACGGTGCAAAGATACAATAATTCTGAGAAAACATCACTCAAACATAGTGTGCATTTTGTGTGCAATCCTTCTGCCTTACTTGATTTTGATACCAAGGACATAGAAATGCGGAATGTTTTTCACGATGTCGGAAGAAAGGTCGGGCTTGATGATACTCTCACCGCAAAAACGACTGACACTAGTTTCAGGTTCGTACCAATATGATCCATATAGGACTAGTGGGATGAATTTCTCTTTCTCGAACGGTGAGACGAGTTCAAAGGGACGTGACTCATAACTATATCGCCTTTTGGTTGGCTCCTGTGGAGCATAAATTGCTGTTAGATTGAGCCGTCCGTTGAAGCCTCTCCCCTCGGAGAAATTGAAAGTGTAAATGGCTGTCGAGTCATTTCCTGACGGCGCAAAGCCGATGACCAGTTTCTCACTGAAGTTCATGGAAAAACTGAAACCGAGCACATCCTTCGGCTCTTCGCCCTTCACATATTCCATAACTACTGGTTCAGCCTGAGCACCGTTAAAGTCCTTTGTGTCGAAACTGTAAACCATATAGCCTTGGGCTTTCAGTAACGGGAGATAGTCATTGAGCGTCGGCTCGATCGTTCTAATCTCTTGTGCTTGCCCTGCCAATGCGGCGAGGGCAAGCAATGCGATGATGAAGGTTTTCTTCATGTTTATTCTGTTTTCTTTGTCGTGATAAGCAATCTGTCCTTCGGATGCTCGCTATCCTTCTGGACATACTCTATGCTCTTGATGGGGTTGTTTTTGGACTTCCTTTCCTGCAGATCCTTTGCAGAAACGGGTTCACCATCAATCACGTAATCGAAATGCTCAGCATCATTAATTATGATATTCGCGATGGCTCTTGTCAGTATATTATCTTGGGGATGTGAGCCGTCAAACAAGTATCTCTTCACTTCCTTGCCGTTGATGA
>JAILPF010000528.1 GCA_024699575.1 Acetatifactor sp.
GCTGGCATGAACAATCATGCCTCCTCCTATGTAGAGAGCCACATGTCCGTCATAGCAAATCAGATCACCGGGTTGAGCGTTGGCATAATCCACGCCGGTACCGGCACTGCGCTGTTCGTAGGAAGTTCTGGGAAGGCTGTATCCAAAATCACTGTACACGCGATAAGTAAATCCGGAACAGTCCGCACCGTTGGTCAGACTGGTTCCTCCCGCCACATAAGGATTTCCGATATACTGGCAGGCATATTTTGCTACCTTTTTGCCAAGATCGCTTCCCGAAGCATTATCAATCGTTGAAGTATAATTGGTAGAGGTATAGTTGCCGTTGGCAGCATTGGAAGCCGGCTTGTTGGCCTGTGCCTGCAATTTCTTCAGAATCTGTTGCTCCTGCTGGAGCTGCTTCTTGGCGACCGCAGCCTCCTGCTGGTATTTTTTAATCTCAGCATCATAGTTTGCTGATTCTCTCTTCTTCTGAGCAAGCATAGTATCCAGGCTGGCTTTCTGGTTCTTCAGATTTTCTTCTTGAACCAGCAATTCCTCTTTCTGCGTCTGAAGCTGGCTTTTCTCCAGTTCCAACGCATCCCACATCTGACGAACCTGCTGTTTCAGTGCCTGAAATTCCTCCAGTTTCGTGCGGTCGTATTCATAGATTGCCTCCACGTAATCCATGTGGTTAAGCATATCCTTCAGTCCGTCCCCTGCAAGGAAGAGGCTCAAGTAGGTGGAATTACCGTTCTCGTACATGTAACGGATTCGAATCAGCATATCCGCATACTGCTTTTCTTCGGCAGCTTTTGCTTCCTCATATGCTTCCTCCGCCTGATTGATTTCCACCTGCTTTTGATCAAGCTCGGTTTCCTTCTCTTCGATTTCTTCTTCCTTCATCTGAATGCTGGCCATCATGTTGATAATCTCAGCATTCAAGTCGTCAATTTTTTCCTGAACCAGATCCTGTTCGTCTGACAGCCCGGCAATCTTTTCATTCAGAGAGTTCAAAGAATTCTTCGTCTCGTTAATCTGGTTCTGCACATCCGAAATACTGGTGGCACTGACCGTCCAGGCCATCTGCTCCACGACACTGCTCATGCATACCACCGTCATCGCAGCAATCAATATGCAGCTTGTCAATCTGAGAATTCTTTTCTTCATTCGCTCTTTCCTTTTCGGTTACCAACCGATTATCTCATACAGTTTACTCATTACAGCTCGCAGTTATTCACTGTTCTGGGGAAAGGAATTACGTCACGAATATTACCCATACCGGTCAGATACATTACACATCTCTCAAAGCCAAGACCGAAGCCTGCATGTCTCACAGAACCATATCTGCGCAAATCCAGGTAAAAGTCATAGTCTTCTTTTTTCAGACCAAGTTCATCCATGCGCTGTTCCAAAAGCTCCAGCTTATCCTCACGCTGACTTCCTCCGATAATCTCTCCGATTCCCGGTACCAGACAATCCATAGCTGCAACTGTCTTGCCATCCTCATTCAGCTTCATATAGAACGCTTTGATTTCCTTAGGATAATCAGTTACAAATACAGGTCTCTTAAACTCTTTCTCAGTCAGATAACGTTCATGCTCGGTCTGCAAGTCACAGCCCCAGAATACTTTATAATCAAACTCGTCGTTGTGTTTCTCCAAAATCTTAATTGCCTCTGTGTAGGTTACATGTCCGAAATCGGAGTTCACTACATGATTCAATCTCTCAATCAATCCCTTGTCAACAAACTGGTTAAAGAATGCCATTTCCTCGGGAGCGTTCTCCAGAACATAACGGATAACATATTTCAACATGCTTTCTGCAAGTACCATATCATCTGTCAAATCGGCAAATGCCATCTCCGGCTCAATCATCCAAAACTCAGCCGCATGACGGGTTGTGTTGGAGTTCTCTGCACGGAAAGTAGGTCCAAATGTATACACGTTCTTGAAAGCAAATGCATAGGTCTCCACATTGAGCTGACCACTTACGGTAAGGTTGGTGGGTTTTCCAAAGAAATCCTTTGAAAAATCAACAGTACCATCCTCATTCTTTGGAATGTTGTTTAAATCCATTGTGGTTACCTGGAACATCTCACCTGCACCTTCACAGTCACTTCCGGTAATCAATGGTGTGTGTACATACACGAATCCTCTCTCCATAAAGAAGGTGTGAATCGCATAGGCAATCAGAGATCTTACTCTGAAAACTGCCTGGAAGGTGTTGGTCCTGGGTCTCAAATGAGAAATGGTACGCAGGTACTCAAAGGTGTGACGTTTTTTCTGCAGAGGATAATCTGCTGTGGAAGCGCCTTCCAGCACCACTTCTTTTGCCTGAATCTCAAAAGGCTGTTTTGCATCCGGTGTAGCAACCAGCTTACCGGTTACGATTACAGCTGCGCCAACATTCATCTTCGCCACTTCATCAAAATTGGAAATTCCCTCGCCGTAAACAACCTGCAAAGGCTCAAAAAAAGTTCCATCATTTATGACAAGGAAACCAAAGTTCTTAGAATCTCTGTTGCTTCTCACCCATCCGCCGACGGTAATCTCTTTGTCATAGTAGTTCTCGCGTTCTCTGTACAAGTCCCTGATGTCTGTCAATTCCATAATCTGCTCCTCCATTCTATTCGCTGATGACTGCATTATCTGTCAAAAAGTTTAAAACATTCTCTGTCATAAAGTAAGCTCTGTACATCTCAAGCGATGTATCACCGATGAACTCCTCCACCGTCTCAATTCCGGACTGAGTCGCATACTCCAATAGATTTTTGTTCAACTCTTCATCATCCACATTTAAATTCTCCTGATTCGCTACTGCCTGCAGCGCGATATCCTGCTTTAAAGATTCAAGACCCTGTGCTTTTACAAATTCATCCAGAGTCTGATAGTAGTATGTGCTGACAAAGCTTTCTGCATCCATACCGTACTGTGATGCCTGACGCTCGATATTCTCTTTCGTCAAATCCTCATATCTCTTCACCAGCTTGTCCGGGAACTCCTGAAATACACATCCGTCGATAAACTGCGCCAGAACAGTGTTCTCCATCTGTACCTTGCGGTTATTCTCTGCTGTATCGTATAAGTAATCATATACATACTGTCTAAACTCGGCGGCATTGGTGACACCTTCAATCTCCATGGAAGCAATTACATCTTCGGGCACTTCCTCGGGATATATATAATTCACGGTAACAGTGAACACTACCTCTGCTCCCGCAAGGTCTTCATTCCAGTAATCCTCCGGGAAACTTAAAGGTACATCCACAGTTTCACCCGGCATCACATCCACAAGACCTTCCTCAAAACCGGGGATGAAGGAGCCGGAGCCAATCCCCAGACTCTGATTCTGAGCTGTGCCGCCATCAAAAGCCACTCCGTCTCTTTTACCGGAATAGTCCAAATTGATTGTATCTCCCATAGCTACTGCACGATCTGTAATTCCTCCGTTATCAGCAGAAATATAACTCTGCACTGCAGACTGCATCAGGCTGTCCACCTGAGCATCGTCCACTACCACCGGATCCACAGATATTTCCAGACCTTTATAGGTTCCAAGTGATACATACTTGTCCACATTCATATCCTTCAATTCTTTATCCGCATCGGACGCGCCGCAGCCCACAAGCAACAACGTCATCGCAGCGCCCACCATTATATTGACGATTTTTTTATGTCTATTGTTCTTCATATTTCTTCTTTCCTCTCTAAAAATAAAACAATCATTATCATTTATACCATAAATGATAGATTCTGTAAATGTTATGTTGCTTAATCTGCTCCTTGTGTGTTACAATATCGTATACGGGCATTCACCCGTAAAACGAAGGAGGTTCCAACTGGTAATGAGTAAGGGATTGATTATTTTTTTTGTGGTATTTGCGGTAACTGCCGTAATCATGGTAGTCTTATATTTTCTTGGCAAGAGAGCACAGAAAAAGCAGGACGAACAGCAGGAAATGCTTCAGGCAAACAAACAGACTGTTTCCATGCTGATTATTGATAAGAAGAGAATGCGAATAAAGGACTCCGGGCTTCCCCAGATGGTCATCGACCAGACCCCGAAGATGATGCGCCGTTCCAAGCTGCCCATCATTAAGGCAAAGGTGGGTCCACAGATTCTCTCCCTGATTTGTGATGAGAAAATCTTTAATGACGTTCCCGTTAAAAAGGAAGTAAAAGCTTCCATCAGCGGTATCTATGTACTGGACGTAAAGGGCTTACATGGTAAGACTGAAGTTAAGGAAGAAAAGAAAAAAGGGTTCTGGAAGCGTGCTGTGGAAGCCGCTCAGGAAAAAGCGGGTGCCAAACCAATCAAATAAGAAATACCGTGTTCTCCCATCAATCAGAAGGGAGAGCACGGTATTTTTTATTTCACAAAAAGTCTCTCTGTAATAAAAAAGCTAATCTTATGCCGGCTCAAAAGTTCATTCCCTGTCTCCAGACTGTAACACAGGGAGATAGAAATCTGATGTGTTTTTTCCAAAATCTCTACCGATTCCGTGCAGACATCCAGCGGAAAGTTTCCATAGGGAGTCTGATACTGTGTTGCGTAGCGCAATTCTTGTTCAAATACCATCTGTAACCCGACAGCTCCCCTACGGGTCAGTTCCACCCTGCCTTTTTTCCACTTCAGGCGGTTTTTTACTACCTGGCCGTCTTCCCCTGTTTCTTCATATAAAAGGTATCGCACATCGTCCCGTTCATAATACTCCGCCACAAGCTCAGACGTGACAAACTCCTTTTCTCCGGTCGGGGCTGTCTGTTCACTTTGCAGTCTCAGTAAAACATCTTTTGTCATGAACTGCTCCTCTCTGAATCAGTACTGCTCAATATTGATGGTTTTTGCGGAAAGAATGCCGTATTTGATAATGGAATTTGCAAATCGCTTAAACTTTTCTGCACCGTCGCTGACAAAAAACTGGTATTGATTTTCACCCAGCTTCGGGGCTTCCTCATTCAGCAGTTCTTTCTCAATCAAAAGCTCCTTCAACTCTCTCGCTGTCTCGTAAGCCGGGTTTACAAGTGTTACCCCGTCACCCATGATTTTTCCCAGTGTGGAACGAATCAACGGATAATGTGTACATCCCAAAATCAAAGTGTCGATATCGATGTCCACCAACTCGGTCAAATATCTCTTTGCAATCTCGTCTGTGACAGGGTCTTGCCAGAGTCCCTCCTCAACCAGGGGAACAAACAAAGGGCAGGGTTTTCCATATATGGTCACATCTTTGTTTAATTCCTTTATGTATTTGGAATAGATTTGACTTCCGATGGTAGCCTCAGTGGCGATAACACCTATTCTACCGTTTTGTGTTGTCTTGGCAGCCACCTTAGCCCCCGGTTTCACCACACCGATAATCGGAATATCTATCTCTTTTTCCAGTTCGTCCAAAGCATACGCGCTGGCTGTATTACACGCCACCACAATAGTTTTCACATCGAAGGTCTGTAAGAATCTCACAATCTGTTTTGAAAATCTGGTGACTGTTTCCTTGGACTTGCTGCCGTACGGCACCCTCGCTGTGTCGCCAAAATATATTATTTTTTCATTGGGAATCTGGCGCATAATCTCTCGCGCCACTGTCAATCCGCCCACGCCGGAATCAAATACACCTATGGGAGCTTTTCTGTCCATTTTTTCCTCGATTCTGCCAATTTACTTTTGAACCGGATATGACTTCTATCCGCCTCCAAAATCATCTGATACAGGTCCTTTTTTATTGCCTGCATTTTCTCGGCATCCACAGCCGTACCATCTGCCTGCCTGACAACGCATGTCTGTGGTGTGAGGGTCAGTTCCGGGTAAAGCATCCCCCACCAGCCAAGTGCAACGCATATGATAAGTATCGGTCTGATATCATTCTTTTTTCGTTTCATCCGGTAACCTCTTTTCATGTTTATTCTCTGATATAATGCGAGTATTACCGAATCTGTTTTTTTTATACGTTCAATTGGTACATTCAATGTTTTTCGCGATCCAGACGTATCTGTCTGATGATCGCTTTTTTCTGATTATCGATATGAATCTTTGCTTCTCTGGATGCAGTCTCCTGGTCCTTGTTTACAATGCTTTCATAGATAATGCGATGCTCTTCCACCAGATTCTGATGCTGACTTGCATCCTTAATATATTCAAATCGATAGCGGTACATTTGCTCAGCCAGATTATTGACAAGCTGAACCAGTCTTTCGTTACCGGTAGCGTGTACAATAATATCATGCAGTGCCACATCTGCCTGCGCAATTTTTCTGGTATCCTTTGTTTTTACTGCCTCCTCAAAGGCAATACAAGCCTTCTTAAGCTCTTCCAGTTCCTCCGGTGTAATTCGTTCGCAGGCAAGTTCAACGCACAACGCATCCAAGGCTCTGCGCACCTCCAGCACATCATTCATACTCTTTTCCGTAATCTGAGCAACTTCCGCGCCTCTGCGTGGAATCATGGTAACCAGTCCTTCCAGCTCCAGCTTACGGATAGCTTCTCTGATGGGAGTTCTGCTTACTCCCAGCTTATTTGCCAGATGGATTTCCATCAGACGCTCACCTGGTTTTAATTCTCCGGTAAGAATTGCCTGACGTAAGGTTTTAAACACCACATCGCGCAAGGGAAGAAATTCGTCCATACTTACCTGCATATTATCCTGCATTTTTTCTTTTCACCTCTACTCATTTTCCGACACGAAATCTGTCAAAAAAATCTGCTTTACCAGTTTCTTTTGTACGATATCTTCAAAGGCATTCCGAGCCTTTGTCTTATCCGTAAAAATACCAAAAACCGTGGGACCGCTTCCACTCATCAGACTGCCTGACGCACCGCTTTCGAGCATCAATTGTTTCAATTCTCCGATGATGGGATATGCATTTTCCGTCACTGTCTCCAGCACATTGCCCAGTCGACTCGCCACTCCTTCCAAGTTGTCTGAGCGAATTGCAGCAATCATACCGTCTATATCCGGGTGGTTTAGTATCGGTTCAGCATCCAGATGCTCATATACATATTTGGTGGAAACGTTAATGTCCGGTTTGGCCACAAGCAGATAACACTGTGGCGCGGCCGGAAGTCCGGTTAACTTCTCACCGATTCCTTCCGCAAGAGCTGTCCCTCCCATCAGACAATATGGTACATCCGCTCCGATTTTTACACCGATTTTTTGAAGTTCTTCCAGGGTACAGCCAAGTCCATACAGCTCGTTTACTCCCTTTAAGGTAGCAGCTGCATCTGTACTTCCGCCAGCCATACCGGCGGCAATCGGAATGTGTTTCTCCAGATGAATGCGAACCCCGCCTTTGACTTTGTAAGTATCCATCAAAAGCTTTGCTGCCTTGTAGATCAAATTATCCTCGCCAACAGGCAGTTCTCCGCTATCCGTGGAAATGGTAATATCACTTTCCGTCTTTTCAAAAGTAAGTACATCATATATCCCAACCGTCTGCATAATCATCTTTACTTCATGATACCCGTTGGGCAAGGTTCCTATTACATCCAGTCCCAAATTTATTTTTGCATATGCTTTTTTTTCCGGCATTTTTCTTCCTTTTTCGCTTTAACACTTTAAATTGTTCTTCTAT
>JAILPF010000538.1 GCA_024699575.1 Acetatifactor sp.
TGTATTTTTTATAGGCATTGTATTTAAATTAGGATATGCCACTGCAATCGGTGCAGCATACGGAAGATAAATCTGGCTGCCAACCTCTTCTCGCTTTTCCTCAACCGGAACTGCAACACCATCTTCTATATTATAGTGTTCACCTTCAATACCAAGAACCAGGAGGTTACACATTTCTTCATCACCTAAATCGTTAAAGAACTGCAAAATTCTTCTAAGCGTTGCTTCATCCTTCACTTTACTCTTGCTGATACACAGCAGACCGTTATGTCCGGTTCCGGCAGAAGTAAATGTTCCCTTATCACTTGAAAAAACACCATTTACATGGACATCCGCATCGCCCTCCATCACATATTGTGTGAAGTCGTTAATATTAAAGTACATTCCTGCCCTACCTTCCGTCCACAGCGCTTCTAACTGAGAGCGATTGTGGATTGAAAATTCTGGATGCAATGCGCCTCGCTCATAAAGTTCTTTCACCATATCAAGTGCTTGTTGGTATTCTTCCGTAAAACGGTCACGAATCATTTCACCATTCTCATACTTCCAGCCGTTAGGACCTCCAAGGAAAATCTTAAGCGGCTGCAAAGGATTTATACAAGTACCATATGTGTCATCTTGTCCATTTCCATCCGGATCCTGTTCGGTGAATGCAATCATTAGGTTAAAAAGGTCATCGACCGTTTTCGGTTCTTCCAAACCAAGATTTTCTATCCAGTCGTAACGGTATCCTACTGCATCACGTGACAGGCCGCGTTGTTTAGGAAGCCCATATAAGCGACCGTCAATATAACTACAATCAAATGTAAGCTGACTTATCTTGGCAATGTTCGGATAATCCTTAATATAATCTGTTAAATCCCAGAAAGTACCGGCTTTCATCGCTTCTATCATGTAGCTCTTAGATAACTGACTGCCTCCAAAGCTAACAACCATCGGCAGTTCATCTGATGCAATCATGGTAGGCAACATCTCATGTAATGTAGAACCCGGATATGCTGTAATCAAAAGGTCTGTATTAGTATATTCCTCAATCTTTTTTTCGATAACATTGTCCGGCTGCGGATACTCCACTCCATCATAACCAATAACAATCTCTAATTTCAGTGGTTCTTCCTTTGGTTCTTCTTCACTTACCGGCGAGTCAATTGCCTCCTCCTTGGCACTAGTGCTTTCACTCGCTTCCGGCTGAGAAACTGAGTCGGTTCCACATGCACTAAGCATCATGGTCGCTGCTAAAATGCATGCCAGAGTAGAACAAAGTTTTTTTGATTTCATATTACTTCCTCCTTAATGATTATTATAATTTAACCGGGTAATCCGGTAAATATCTGTTTTAATGATGTAAAAGATTTCATCATCCTTTTACTGAACCAACCATGATTCCCTTCACAAAATGTTTCTGCAAAAAAGGATATACGCAAAGAATCGGAATAGTCGCCACCAGAATAACCGCCATTTTAATTCCCTGCGACATTGCCGCCAGGCTGGTTTCCACACTGCTGCTATCACCCAATCCACTGGAAACGTAAACAATTTTGCGTAGCAACACCTGAATCGGCCACAAATCCGGCTTCTGAATATATAGCAGTGCAGACATATATGTATTCCAAATACCAACTGCGTAAAATAATCCGAATGTTGCCATTGCTGGTAACGCCAAGGGCATCACAATTTTTATAAGTATGATGACCTCATGACACCCATCCATTCTTGCGCTCTCTCGTAATTCATACGGTATGCTCTGAAAGAAATTTTTTAAAACAATCAGATTGAACGGATTTACCAGAGACGGTATTACCATTGCCCATGGCGAATTCATCAGGCCGGTATTTTTCACTATAAAAAACGTAGGAATCATTCCACCTGAAAACAGCATGGTAAATATCACAAGATTTAATATCAGCTTCCTTCCAGGGAGTGTTACTTCAGCTAATGAATATGACATACATGCTGTGATTATCAGTTTTAAAAATGTTCCTATAACCGTAACCAAAACCGTTATCATTAAACTTCTGGGCAATGTCCTTGTTGAAAAAATATACTTATATGCATCCAAATTGAAATTGTGAACCCAAAAACCTCCTCTACTGGATACAGACGAAACAGCTACATACCAAAATGGTACAAAACACATAAACGCACATACAGCCAGTAAAAAATAATTAATCACGTCAAATAAATTAAATTTTGCTTTTTTTGATTTCATCGTATGACTCTCCGCTTCTTTCATTTAATAAATTGCTTCATCTGTGACCTTTTTGCTCAACCAGTTAGCGCCTAATACCAAAATGATTCCAACCGTGGATTTAAACAGACCAACCGCCGTCGAATAACTGTATTCTCCATTAACAATTCCTCGATTATATACAAAGGAATCAAACACCTCTGATACATTCCTATTCATCGCATTACTTAATAACAATGTTTTCTCCACACTTACATCCAGCACATTGCCCAGAGACAAAACAAGCTGAATCATGATAATTGGAAGCAGACTAGGAATTGTTATATAGATAAGCTGTTTCCATCGGTTCGCTCCGTCTATTTCTGCAGCTTCATACAACTGCATATCCACGCCGGCCAATGCAGCCAGATAAATGATTGTTCCCCACCCGGCTCCCTGCCATATGCCAGTTCCAATAAAAAGCCCATAATAGGTTTTCTCATTCATTAAAATGTTCAGTTTGCTCCCCCCCATGGAAGCAATCATCTGGTTGATGATTCCATCCTCAGTAGAGAACAATACGTATGTAAGAGAACACAAAACTACCGTTGATAGGAAATGGGGCAGATATAAAATCGTCTGTATACTTTTTTTATATGCTACATGACGAACTTCATTTAACATCAATGCGAGTATGATAGGCATAGGAAAGGAAAGCACCAGACTTCCTAACGAAATAACCATAGTGTTTCTAAATAACTTAGAAAAGTGATCTCCTGAAAAGAAATTTATAAAATGTTTGAAGTGTACCCATTCACTGCCAAAAATTCCTTTGCTTGGCATATAATTCTGAAATGCCATCAAGATTCCCCACATTGGAATATACTTATATATAATGAAATAGATAATACCCGGAAGCATTAGCAGATATAACCATCTTGCTCGCCACAGTTGTTTTGTCATTGATTTCGTTTTTTTCATTTTTTCTCTCTCCCATCAGCACAAATTTGTTTTTATGGATATATCCTTTATCCATGGTCAAGTAAATTTGTCGAAATTGACTTTGGATTTCGAGTTAATTATAAAAGAATTAGTCACATTAACAAGATTTGAAAAGTCAGATTAGCGTATCATTTTCCTTTTCTATGGTACTTTTTGCCAACTCAACGTACGATTCTCCTGTTTTTATTGACATAACTTTCAAAATAAGATTAAAATAGAACTTGTTTCTGGATTTGAAAATATAACAGGGGTAAAGTTTTTATGACCAAAAGCATTAAACAACGTTTCATTATCTATATGATCATCCCATATATAATTGTTTTTTTACTTCCTACTGCTATTTGCGGATACATTTTTTTTCAATATGCTGGCAAAATTCAGGAAAGCAGCGAACAAAACAGTCAGGCAATTGTTGTAAATATTGTGGAAAATTTGAGTAACTTATTTGACGATTTAGAGAAAAATCTTCAGACACTATCCTTAGAATCCGATCACCTTCAAGGAAAAACATGGAATTCCAATTTTTCTTTGATTTATAATCAGTTGCAGTTGCAAATGTTTTTAAAGCAGCGTTCAAACCCTCTTCTTGAGACAAGCTATATTTTTTTATTTAATGATAATAAAGTTGTCACACCGTTTCAGGGTGGAATTGATATGAACAGCTTTTACAATCATTATTTCAACTATATGGATATGTCTTTCGAAGAATTTAAAAAGGAATTTACAGAATCATATTTTTATAAACAAATACTTCCATTCTCAGAAATAATGCGAAATGGCAATTATACTAATTCTCTTCTGATGGCTCAATCATTGCCGGGAAATTCGTATGAGAAACCCAATGGCGTTATTATATTTGTCTTGAATTTTGATTATATCAAGGAACTAATACAGGTCTCTCTGCCTGATGAAAGCATGGTTGTTCTTCAGTGTAACATCAATGGGGCGCCCGTAACCATTACATCTGAAGCAACAGAAAACTTTGCTTTAGATGCGTCAAACTTTCTTATCACAAATGCTTCCTTCTGCGAGGGAGCTTCCTATTGTAAGGATTATCTTATATGTCAGCATTCTGCTGATGAGTACGGAATTACTGCACTAATGATTCAGCCAGCTACAAAGGCTTTAAGTGCTGTTCGTTCTTTTTCTTTCATCATGTTACTTCAGCTTACTGCCATTGCCTGCATTGTTTGTTACATCATTTATCGCAACGCAAAACGGAATTTGAACTCTGTAAAAACAATTATGGATACTTTTTCTTCTGTTCAGTTAAATGATGACCAATTGAAAAACGTCTTTGATTATATCCGCACAGCCGCCACAAAAACTATCAACCAAAATCAGCTGCTCCAGGACCATATTGACAGACAGCACAATGTTATCGTTGATGCTTTTCTTCGTAAGCTGATAAATGGAGATTTTCTGTACGAATCCGATATCCGTGCAGCCATGCGTGAACTTTCCATGTCATGGAATTGTCAAAACTACATTGCTGTTTTATGTCTGTTAAAACTTCCAATAGAAGACAGCCCTTCCATCGCTACTAATATAGCTTTTCAAGCAAAGCGTAAGCTCTGCGCATATCTTAATGAGTCCTTTCAAAATGATCTTTTCATCGTTGATTATGATATATCCAGCCTGGTTGTTTTAATTGGCTCCGACCAGAATATTGAAGACATGCAGTTTCAAATCAACAATGTTTTTTCTAAGATAAAGCTTCCTGTGGCTTTGTATAATTACGCTGGAAGTTTTGTCCAAACCCTTTATGATATTTCCAGATCCTATAAGGAAGCCCGATATGTGCAAAATAATATTTCGTCACCTGAGGAATA
>JAILPF010000153.1 GCA_024699575.1 Acetatifactor sp.
TATGTTGACTTGTCTTGTATAATGTGATAGCATTTTACATGAAAAATGAAACGTTTCATATCACAATTACTCATTGTATAGCATAATTTAGAATGCTCAGAGAGCAAACTATATAATTTGGAGGGCGAAATGTTTATCAATTTTATAAGGAATATCAAGCGTACCGTACTGCCGGTTGCAGTGGTTGCCATTGCAAGCATGGTAGGTTTCTTTTTTGTACCCCAAAGCGTCCGGGCAGATGTAATCAGTGAAACGATTCTTAACGGAGATTTTGAAGCGGGGGATCTGACCGGATGGACTTTGCTGGATGGAACGGCTGCTGTGGGGAATCTTGTGGGAGAAGTGAGTGATGCGACTAAGTACTGGGAAGGAGCGATGCCGAACAGATATTTTTATAAGCAGGGTACCTATTTTCTAAGAGGAGAGTATTTGGAACAAAAATCCGGTGGAGCAATCCGGTCTTCTTCTTTTCGCATGGGTGGAGACGGCTGTATCTCTTTTCTGATTGGTGCAGGAAGTGCAGAGAACAAAGGCTGTGTAAGACTGTACTGTGAACAAGAGGGGCAGGACAGGCTGGTGAGGACTTATACCAATCGCCAGTGGAGTGATCCAAAGACCGGTCTGACGTTGCTTAGAATATATGACTGTCTGGAAGAATATATCGGGGATACCATGTATTTTGTAGTGGAAAACGGTACGGATACCTCAAACTTTGCCTTTATCAATGTAGATGATTTCCGGACGTCAATGACATGGAGTGAGATGGTAGCCTTAAAGGAATCTGAAATAGTGCGGGCAGATAGAATCGAAGATATCTATAAGACGGAAATTTTGGCATGCTATCAAGATGCAAAGCTGTATGGGACGGAAGCCAACATTGAAGTGAGTGTGCCGAAAGAACCACAAGAATCACACGAGCCGGAACAGGAAGAGCTACCTGCCCCTATGCCAAGCCCTACTCCTATTTTATTACCCGATGATGAAACGATTCACAATGGAGATTTTGAAACAGGGGATCTGTCAGGCTGGAAGATTTTGAATGAGTCTGTATGGACCAGAGAAAATAATCAGTATCGGGGAGTTATTTCCGCGGATACTTATTGGGAGCAAAAACTTCCGTACAATCAGGAGGGGGCGTTCCATCTTGACGGTTGGGCAGTCACTGACAATGAGTCTGCCGAGTGGGGTGTCAGATCCTCCACATTTGTATTGTCCGGCAGCGGATGGATTTCCTTACGAATGGGAGGAAATGCTGCACAGGTAAAGGTCTATAGAGAAAACGGATCTCTGATTGGCACATTCAATCAAAACAGATTCCATGATGTCAATTTCCCATTTTTATCAGAGGGTGGTTCTTGGGCTGAAATGGGCACTTATTTTATTAATCTGAGTGACCACCTTGGAGAGAAACTTTATCTGGAACTATGGGATCGAGCGGTTGATGCATGGGGAGTAGCTTTTTTTGATGATGTGAAATGCTATTATAGTAAGAATCCGAACATTGAAACAGGATATGATACGGTAATTGCACCCGTTCGAGGTGGAAATGACACTTTAGAGTATGCAGAATTTAAAATCCCGTGGACACAACTTGGTAAACTGCAAACGGATGTATTGAAACTTTCCTTTGAGGAGAATGGCTTTGAAATTCAAAATGAATGGGGAAAGAAACAGATTGCAAAGTTAGAGAGTGTTTTCGAACATCCGGTTTATCAAAAGGAACCGGTGGAACCCTACAGACCCGATGGAATATGCGGTAAGGCTTTGAATTTTGACGGTTATTCCAACAGCGTTTCCTGTGCAGGGAAAGTAGAGGGAAATAAACTTACCGTAGATGTGTATGTGTGCCCCAGAGTATTTACGTGGAGCGCACCTCAGGACGCGCGGGAGAACCATATACCGGCGGTTTTTGCAGGTGATTACGACAGTGCGCAGAAAAAAGGTTTTTTGGTGGGAGTCACCAAACATGGATATCTGACTTTCCGAGTCGGAACAGGAAATCAATGGTATTGCCTGACGGGAGATAAAGAATGCTGTATTCCCACTTATCAGTGGAGTCGAGTGACAGCGGTTTTTGACGGCGACTCAGGAAAAATGTATTTGTATTTAAACGGCAAGATTGCGGCAAACATGGATGTTGCCAAGGGCTCTGAAATTCTAAATGCCAGTGAGAGAATTCTGGTGGGCAGAGGTTGTGAAAGCGTATATGCAACAGAAAACAGAGTATTTGACAAGACAAGTTTTCCGGGGCTTATGGACGAGCTGACGATTAGCCTGACAGCTAAGACACCTGAAGAGGTGCTGGACAGTGGATATCCTTTGAAGGAGATTAGTTACGAAGAAGCAATGACTCCGGATAGTGCGTTGGCAGGAGATTACTTCAGACCGACCTATCACGCAGTTCCTTCGGGGAATTGGATGAATGAGCCGCATGCACTGTTTGAATATAAGGGACGGTGGCATTTATTCTATCAGT
>JAILPF010000566.1 GCA_024699575.1 Acetatifactor sp.
CCCCGGGAAAATTCACAGTGCTCATGTAAAGCATTATCAGGCGACCTCTTACTGCACATGTTGCAGGAATATGAATAAAAATTATATTACAGAGAAAGGCAAGATTTGCGTCCCTGATATAAAAAATCCACTGGATGGCGAACAGATTAAATATAGTGTGGGGGGACTGAGGAGTAAAACTCCGGAGGAAACGATGAGACTTATTGATGAAACTCTGGAGAAGCTTGAGCTTGATATTGAAATTGAAGTGGATCAAAGGAATCCCTTTGCGGATATTATTCCGGTATATCACTCTACTCTGGAAATGACGCATAAGAATAAATCCCCCTATTTTTTCGGAGAACAGCATTCCCATGGAAAAGGAATTAATAAGAGACAGGCTTATTTTTCGGCATCCTTTGAAATGTTTGAGCGTCTTAGTGCCAGGTATTTTGGAGAAAAAGAGATGATTCGAGGGAGCTATAAAGAACTTGGAAATTTATGCGCTGACATTTCGTCTATGACTAAGATAGTGAAAGGTGTCAACACAGTATACGAGCAGTTTGATTCGCTCGAGCCAATCGACTGGGTTTGGGGATATTCGCTGACAGGGGAATGCCCTAAACTGATACCGGCTTCACTGGTGTACTTAAGCAGAAATTATTATTATGGCAATTTTGCCCCGATTGGTTCATCGGGCATGTCAGCCGGAGCAACCATTAAGGATGCAATCCTACAGGGGCTATTTGAACTTATTGAGCATGACGCATGGATGATTGGACAGGCTAATACTGTGCGGTTGCCGATTGTGAAATATGACGGTTTGCACAATAAGGAACTGGGCGAGGTGATTGAGAAAATCAGAGCGAAAGGGTTTCGGGTAATTAGTAGAGATTATACCAATACAATTGGAATTCCGGTGATTCGAACATGGATATCTAATCCTAATGATTATGCAAATTATGCTTTCAGTGGTTTTGGTGCATCGATTGACCCTGAGATAGCCTTGGAGCGTTCTGTGACGGAGGCAGTGCAGTCAAGAGCTTCCGTGCACGAAGCGGAAGTGGACGAATATTGCAGCCCGGATATGGAATATCTAATCAGCGCAAGGGATGGACTTTTTAGTCTGTTCTATTTTGAGCAAAAGGATATTAAGCCGATTGGAAAACAAAAGGATATATCTGAGATGCCATGTTACAGGTTTCGATCGGTGGACGAATCTATCCGCTATGTCATTGGAAAAATTAGGAACGCAATTCCGAATGCGGAGGTATTATATGTGGATCTGACCAGAAAAGGAATCGGTGTGCCTGTAGTAAAGGTGTTTATTACCAAGGGAACCCAACTGATGGGAGAACCGTTGCTTGTTACTTCAGACAGATTATATTCCTTTCAGAAGGATATGGGATATTCTGAGCAAGGGGTAAATTATGATGAACTTTATCTTGCTCCCTATCCCCATTGATTGGGAGGGAGCGTATGTACATAACAAGAGATATTATCTGGTTGGGCAAACGATACCATCTGCATGTGGGGCGAACTGTGATAATGGGACTTGTAATGTCCTGCGCTATGACAGCATGGATGTTTTCGTTGGCTGTTTTCCTGGGGAATAGTGAAATTTATGCATTGATACTTTGTCTTGGATGCACAATTTCTATTTTTTTTCTGCGAAAAGCGGAAAATAATGTGGTGCACCGAAATAGTGTGAGCCTCAAGGAGGAAATCCGGCTGGATCTGATGAAAACGTTATACGGTATGGGACCGGCTCTGTACAGTGAAGAGCGGACGGGAAATCTTTCCAATATGATTTGGATGAAGGTGGATTGGTTGGAATATTATTTTGATGAGTATCTTCCTGAGTCCATCGGGATGTGTCTGTTTCATGCGGTAACTTCCGTACTTCTATGCTGGAAATTCGGATGGGTCGGGATATGTTATTTTATTTCCATGGCATTGGTGCTTTTGGTGCCCAATCTTTTCCATAAAAGGGCTATGTATAGGGGAAAAGAGGAGTGGGATGCAGAAATGTCGTACACCAGTGACAGCTTGGACAGAATTCACGGAATGAGCACATTAAAGCTGCTGGGACAGACGGGGATTCAAAAGAACTATATGGAGACATCTGCACAGAAATGGTTTTTGGCAGTCATGAGGAATTTACGTCTTACTACTGCTGAAAATCAATGCATGTCTTTCTTTATACAGTGCGCAAAATACATTCTGATTGCCGCTTCCGGAACTTTTTTGGGAAGAAGTGCGGTCTGGCAGAAGGAAATTCTACTTTGGACATTCATTGCAATTGCGATTACGGATAATGCTTATCAAATTTTAGGCGCATGGATCAAAGGAGCGAAAGGGATTTCCGGTGTGGATGAGATTATCAAATTTTTAAAAGAGGGTGAAAGGAAAAAGAAATTTTACCCTGCAGAGGATAAGACTTCATATACGGAGCTTGATGAAGTGTGTATGCAAGAGGTGAGTTTTTCTTATGAAACGGAAGAAGTCCTTTCTGACTTTTCACTGAAATTGTCTAAAAAAAGGCATGTGGCACTGGTGGGCGCCTCCGGGTGCGGAAAGTCCACTGTAGCCTATTTGCTTTGCGAGTTCTATCAGCCTAATCGGGGAGAGATAGTATGCACATCCGTAGGTGTTGAACGTAAATTCCGCAACAGAAGACAATATGTGACAGCGGTATGGCAGGACAGCAGAGTGTTTCTGGATACTGCTTTGGAGAATATCAGAATGGGGAATCCGTCAGCAACCAGAGAGGAGATTATACACGTTGCAAAAGCAGCAAACATTCATGACAAGATTGTGTCGTTGCCGCAGGGATATGACACCTTCATTGGGGATGGCAAAGAGGGACTGTCAGGAGGAGAGAAGCAGCGGATTATTATTGCCCGCGCTATGTTAAAAAACACACCCATGATTATGCTGGATGAAGCAACTGCGTATCTGGACACCCAAAATGAGCGTGAAATCAGAGAAAGCATAAATCGACTGACCAAAGATAAAATTGTTCTGACGATTGCGCACAGGCTTGAAACAGTAAAAAATGCGGATTGGGTTTATTTTATGAGAAAGGGAAAAATCATTGCCCAGGGGACTCATGAGGAATTAAAAAAGAACTCTGCTGAGTATCGCAGGCATTTTGGATTGGAAGTAACATGAAAAGAAATGATTATGTTGTACGGCTGCTGGGAATGTTGAAGCGCTATCTGCTATGGTTTGTAGCATCGGTTAGCGTGAAAACGGCCAATTTATCTATCCCATATCTGGGGGCATACCTCGTATCTGCATGGCTTTTTGGGCAGATGACGTTTCTTACATTTGTGGCAGCGGCTGTGGTGATGACAGTCCTGCTGGTGGGAACGGCTTTCGGAGATACTTACATTTCACATCGTATGTCCTTTGGCATTGTAAAAGATTTACGGAATAAGTGCTATTCGAAAATAGAACGTTTGCTCCCTGCGACTGAGTCGGGGAAAAGTCTGGGGGATTATGAGCGGATTATTAACAGTGACGTGGATGTGTTTGAATGGTTCTATGCGCATATTTTAGTTTCCTGGATTGCTACGGCACTTGTGCTGATGATTGGAGCGATTTGTGTTGCCCGAATCAATATAGTTGCATTGGAAGTGTTGATTATCTGTTCGATTGTGCTGATAGGTATTCCTGTTTTTCACACAAAGCAGGCGGAAGAGAAGGGGTATGAATTGCGCAAATATGGTGGGGAACTCAATGCGGTGATTGTGGATGGGATTCTTGGAATGAAGGATATTATTTCCAATCAATATGAGGAGGAATACACCCAAAAGCTGATGGAAAAATCCAGGCAATTTGACCGGTCCAGGGAAAAGTTTCTAAATCGGGGAATGAAGGAAAAGAGAAGCACAGAGCTTGTGATTAATATCAGTTATTTGATGATAGCCGGTATAGGTGTCTTAGGTGGGGAAAAAGATATTGCGAAAACGGTAACCTTGCTTTTGCTGGCATTCTCGTTTTACGGACCGTTACAGCAGACCCTGCGGGACGGAACCAACTATGGGTTTGTGTTTGGCGCAGCAAAGAGGGTGTA
>JAILPF010000058.1 GCA_024699575.1 Acetatifactor sp.
AGAGAGCAATCAGAGGAATCTGACGCATAATCTCAGAGGATTCCAGATAAATCAAGGTCCTTGTCACATAACGAACCACAAGAGGAATCACCAGGGCCACACCTGCGGAAAGAGTGGCAAAGAACATATCTGCCCAGAAAATGTGCTTGTAAGGTCCGTAATAACTGATCATTTTTTTCAGATTTTGTTTTAATTCCATAGTAAATTCAATCCCATCTAATATTTTTTACAAGGTCTGCATAGCATATCCTGATAATGAGTGTATAATAGAAGCAGAAGCAAATCAAGTAATATGTGAAGGATAACGGAGGTTAAATATGAAAGTTTTACTGATTAACGGAAGCCCAAGAATCAATGGAAATACTGCGCTTGCCTTAGAAGAGATGGTGAAAGCATTCCATGAGGAAGGTGTGGACACAGAGGTGATTACCATCGGTAATCAGGCAATCAGAGGTTGCATTGCCTGTGGAACCTGTGGTCAGAAAGGGCAGTGCGTCTTTGATGACGCAGTGAATGAAATTGCTCCGAAATTTGAAGAGTGTGACGGATTAGTGCTTGCCAGTCCTGTATATTATGCATCTGCAAACGGCACCTTGATTTCTTTCCTGGATAGATTGTTTTACAGCAGTCGCTTCGATAAGACAATGAAGGTTGGCGGTAGCGTGGTGGTAGCAAGAAGAGGCGGTCTGTCAGCTACTTTTGATGAGTTGAATAAATACTTTACCATCAGTGGAATGCCGGTGGCTTCCAGCCAATACTGGAACAGTGTGCACGGCGCTGCACCCGGAGAAGCAACACAGGATGCCGAAGGTTTACATACCGTGAGAACTTTAGCCAGAAACATGACCTTCTTGATGAAGAGCATTGCACTTGGCAAGGAAAAATACGGGCTGCCTGCAAAAGAACCAAAACCATTTACCAACTTTATACGATAAAAAAACCGGGGGCATATCACAATGTGACAGCTCCCGGCTTTTTTATAAATGTTGTACCATGTCTTCCACAAGTTTTGCGGAATGTTTTGCGGCGGCACGTTCGAAGGATGGATAATCCATTTCGGCGCTGTCGTCTGCTTTGTCGGAGATAGCGCGGATGATTACAAACGGAATGTGATTTAGGTATGCACCGTGAGCAATGGAAGCACCTTCCATTTCGGCGCAGTCACCCCGGAAGGTGGAAATCAGTCTCTCTTTGACCTCGGGGCTGGAGATGAACTGGTCTCCGCTGACTACACGGCCGATGATGGCGTGGATGTCCGGATTGACTTTTTCGCAGGATGCTTTGGCAAGCTCAATCATTTTTTCGTCCGCACCGAATTCTCTGACACCCAACTGAGGCACTTCGCCCGGCTGATAACCGAAAATAGTAACATCCATATCATGATGAATCGCATCTTTTGAAATCAGAATGTCTCCGATATCCAGCTTTGCGTTCAAAGAACCGGCCACGCCGGTGTTAATGAGGTGTGTGACCTCAAATACATCCACCAGAATCTGTACGCAGAGGGCGGCATTTACCTTGCCAATCCCGCAGCGAACCACAACAACGTTTGCTCCGTTTAAAATACCTTCATAGAAACTCATTCCGGCTTTTTCTGTGATTTTTGTGTCTGTAAGCTTTGATTTCAATTCTTCGACTTCCAGTTCCATTGCACCGATAATTCCGATTTTACTCATCTTTATTCCTCTTTTCTTCTAAATAGTTTGCCTTGCGGCTACCTGTTTTGATTGCACGTACTTTAATTAATTGCGCAGTGATTGACACAGCTATCTCAGCGGGTGTCTCTGAACAGATTTCAATGCCGATGGGAATGGAAAGGCGTTCAAAATCTGCTTCTGTAAATCCATCTTTCAGCAAACGGGCTTTTAATGCAACCGTTTTTGACCTGCTTCCTATTACGCCTATATATCCTGCTTTGGATTTCAATATTTGAGAAACAACCTGATAATCACTTTGGTGTCCTCGCGTCATAACACAGACATAATCGTCTACGGATAGTTCCGCTGCCACAGGCTCCAGATGGTCCATGTTCACAATTCTTGTGGAGTAGACGCCTTCAAACAGGCTCGGGACTGAATATTCCGGCCTGTCCTCAAACACAGTGCATCTGAAATCGCACCGGGAGAGGATGGGGACAAGCTGTTGAGCCACATGTCCACCGCCAAAAATATACACTCCGCCGGAAGACACAAGCGGTATTGCAAGGAAGCGTTTTGCGCTCCCTTCCACACTTTTTGGCGGATTGGCAAGGGAGGTGAGAGCCAACAGACCGGCTTTGCTCTCCGAAATCTCCAGTATCAATTGACACGTTTTTCCACTTGTATACATGGTGTCCAGCTCGCTGCATAGCTGTAATGTATCCTTGTCATTTGCCTTGATATAGCGAAAATAGACTTCCTGAATTCCGCCGCATACACTGTCAATCCCGTTGGAATTATCCGGATACAGTGTGTAGGTTTGAGTATGGCATTTTCCTGTTTGCAGGACTTCCCGGGCGGTCTGCTCCGCCTGAAATTCAACGGCGCCTCCGCCTATGATTCCGGCAATTCGTCCGGCATCGCTCACCAGCATCAGCGCACCGTTGTTTCCGGGGACAGAACCATTGCTTGAAACCAAGCATTTTTTCCTCTGTCAAAAATGTGGAAATGTTAACATCCAATCTGAATTAGTCATAGGTTATTTATCAATTATACCATAGGAAGGCAATTCTATGAAGTGGCATGGAAGCATATTGACAGATTTTTTAAAAAGTGTTACCTTGAAACAAGTTAAACGATTAACGGAATGTTTCGCATCAAAACAAACATGTTTTGGGATTGGAGGACTTATGAAAAAAAGGTGGTTGGCAGGTGCATTGGCTTTCGTGCTTGCGATATCGTCACTGTCTGCATGCGGCAAAATGTCAGAGGAAGTTGCAACAGAGGAAAATACACAGCAGGATGCCGGGATGGAGGAAGCTGAACAGGAGTCGGAAGCGCAGGATGGACCGCGGTATCAGCCGGAATGGACCAAGGACGCCGTGATTTATGAGGTAAATGTTCGTCAGTATACGAAGGAAGGCAGCTTTCAGGCGTTTTCGGAGCACTTGGAGGAGTTGAAGGATATGGGTGTAAATATCCTGTGGTTTATGCCGATTTACCCCATCTCCAGCACGCATCGTTCGGGTGTTCTCGGCTCTTACTATTCCATTACCGATTATTGTGCGGTCAATCCGGAGTTTGGAACTGCAGAGGATTTCAAGGCCTTAGTGGATCGTGCACATGAGCTGGGTTTTCATGTAATGTTAGACTGGGTTGCCAACCATACGGGATGGGACAGCGCATGGATTACCGAACATCCGGAATGGTATACGCAGGATGAGCAGGGAAAGATTATTTCTCCCGAGGGAATGGGCTGGCCGGATGTGGCTGACTTGAATTATGAAAACATGGAAATGCGTGCAGAGATGATTAACTGCATGAAATACTGGATTGAGAATTATGATATCGATGGCTTTCGCTGTGATTATGCTACCGGAGTTCCCAGGGATTTCTGGGAGGATGCCAGGGTGGCGCTGGAGGAAGTGAAGCCGGTTTATATGTTGGCGGAAGACAATCTGGTGAAGGAACTTTTGGACAAGGCGTTTGATATGAATTACAACTGGGGGCTTTATGACAGATTGCTTCTGGTTGCGCATGACAGCAAACAGGCAAGCACCATAAAGCTGTTTATCCCGAACAATTACCCGGATGGGACATATTCTTTAAACTTCCTGGATAACCACGATAAGAACTCTTATGAGCGCACGATTATGGGAGCTTTCGGACCGGAGGTACTGCCTCAGATGTTTGCGCTGACCTATACGATTCCGGGTGTGCCCCTTGTGTATTCCGGTGATGAAATCGGATTAGACCATGCCATCGCCTTTACATCAAAAGACCCAATAGATTGGGAGAGCTCGGAGTATGATTACAGGGAACTGCTTGCAAGACTTGCTGAAATCAGAAGCAATCATCCGGCACTGTACTGTGGAAATTATGGTGGAGAGATTCAATATTATGATGTGGAAAATAAAAATCTTTTTGCTTTCTACAGGGAAAAAGACCAAGATGTGGTGAAATGCATTTTCAACATGTGCAAGCGGGAACTGACGGTGGATGTATCGCAGATGATAGACGGTACAGAAACGGTGCTGTTGCATGGGTGTGGTTCGGAATGTGTTGAGCCGGAGGAAAAGGCGGTTGCAGATACTTCCCTGGGAGGAGAAGTGACACTGCAGCCGTGGGAATACTGGATTTTAACCAAATAATAACTTGTCAGCATGGAAAGGCGCCCATAGAAGGGCGTCTTTTTATGTGTTTTTATGGTTTATTATGTAAAAAGACGAAAAAGATGAAAAAAAATTAAATTTTTTCGTTGGATTGCTTGACGTAGAAAAAATTGCATTGTATAATTTACATAGTTAATCGGTTAACCGATGGCTGTGACAATACGACTATATAACGTATTTATTCAAGGAGGTATGAAAAAGTGAAATTGAAGAAAGCATTAGCAATGGCATTAACCGTAGCAATGACAATGACCGGTCTTGTTGCATGCGGAAGCAGCGAAAGTACCGACACAACCGGAACCGGCAGCAGCACAACAACTGAAAAGACTGAAACTGCTAAAACAGACAGTAGCACCGCAACAGAGACCCCCGCAGAGGTTGAGGCAATCAGCCTGAAGGTATGGGCTCCCGAAGAGGATATGGAAATCACCCAGGCAATGATGGACAGCTTCCAGCAGGAGCATCCCGAGTGGGACATCACATGGGATCTGACCGTAATCGGTGTTGACGAGTCTGCGGCAGCTCTGACTACCGACCCTGATGCGGCAGCAGATGTATTCCTTCTTCCTTCCGGTTCTATTCCTGAATTGGTAGAAGCAGGTCTTCTTTATCCCATCACTGCTAACATGGATGACATCACTGCACTTTACAGTGAGAACGCATTGGAAGCTTGTAAGAAAGACGGTTTGCTCTATGGTCTTCCTTCCACTCCGAACTGCTGGTTCATGTGGTACAACAAGTCTCTCTATGATGAGTCTGACCTTGCAAGCCTTGAGACCATGATGGCTAAGGACCTTGGAGACGGCGTTTACAACTTCTCCTGCACCATTCACAACTCCTGGTATATTGAAGCATTCTATTATGCAGCAGGATGTACTCTGTTTGGACCGGATGGTGAAGACCCTACCGAATGTTCCTGGAATGATGCAAACGGTATGGCAGCTACCAAATATCTGCTTGACCTTACCAGCAATCCCAAGTATGTAGAAGACGAAGATGGTATTGCAGGTTCTCTGTTCAAAGAGGGTAAACTTGGTGCACTCTGTGCAGGTACCTGGGTACGTAACGATCTCTATGATGCAATCGGCGATGACCTTGGTGCAGTTCCTCTTCCTACCATCAACATCAATGGTAAAGACTCTCATCTGTCCAACTTCGCAGATTACAAAGTATACGCAATCAAATCCAATACCAAGGCTCCTCTTGCAGCACAGCTCTTCGCTGAGTGGCTGAACAACCAGGAGAACCAGATTACCAGATTCCTTGAAGTTGGAACTACTCCTACTGTATTGGCAGTTTTGGACGTAAACGAAGCAGTTGCAAACGATGCAGGTACTGCAGCTTTACTTGCACAGACTCAGTATGCTACCGCTCAGCCTGCAATCTCCCAGATTGGAGCATATTGGACACCTGCAGAGACTCTTGGTACAGCGATTGTTAACAAAGAGTTGAATGAGGGCAATGCTCAGGAATACCTGGATAAGACAGTAAGCGATATTACAACAAATTTAGTAGAATAATCATTAGATGTTAAGGTGGGCTGTCCCGGATGGACGAAAAAAGTTCTGTTTTGGGGCAGCCCTATTTCCCACTAGAAAGACGCGTTGTATGATGCGGAGGTATGAAGTATGAAGGCTGTTCAGAAAAATAAAAATGGACTTGCTTCTATTTTTTCAAAAGGTGATATTTTTTCCAAGCTGTCATTTTTGATAATGGGACTTGCCAACATCGTGAGAGGACAGATTGTAAAAGGTATTCTCTTTCTCGCGATCGAAATCGGTTATATTTTGTTCATGGTTAAAGTTGGCGCACATTATCTGGCAAAATTAGTGACACTGGGTACAGAAGGTCAGGGGATGGTGTTTGATGAATCCCAGGGGATATATGTAATCAGTCAGGGAGATAACTCCATGCTGATTCTATTGTATGGCGTGGCAGTGATGGTGACCACGGCAGTGTTTGTTTTTACATGGCGGACATCTATTTGTTCCGGCGAACTGGCAAGACAATTAAAATTAGCAAATAAGAGGGTTCCAAACTTTATTGCAGATTGTAAGGAACTTTTTAACAGTAATATTCATAGATTACTTTTGGCAATTCCCGCTGTGGGAATTATTGTGTTTACAATCACCCCGTTGATTTACATGATTCTGATTGCGTTCACCAACTATGACGCAGAGCATCAGCCTCCCGGAAATCTGTTCACATGGGTTGGGCTGGAGAACTTTAAGATGTTGCTTTCCGCATCCGGTAAGCTCTCTGCGACATTCTGGCCGGTGCTTGGCTGGACCTTCATCTGGGGCTTTACGGCAACATTCTCCTGTTACTTTGGAGGAATGTTCCTGGCGATGCTGATCAACTCAAAGGGCATAGCCGGCAAGAAAATCTGGAGAACGGTTTTTGTTATTACAATGGCAATTCCTACATTTATTTCCCTGCTGGTGGTATCTACCATGCTTGGTAAGAGAGGAATTATCAATGTTCTATTGGAGCAGTGGGGATTTATTGATTCTTTCCTTCCGTTCCTGACAGAAGGTCTGTGGGCGAAAATTACAGTGATTATCGTGAACCTCTGGGTAGGTGTTCCGGTAACAATGTTGATGGTAACCGGTATTCTGATGAATATACCTGCAGAACTGTATGAGAGTGCAAGAATTGACGGAGCAGGTCCGCTGATGATGTTCCGCAAGATTACTTTCCCGTACATGTGGTTCATTACCACGCCGTACCTGATTACGAACCTGATCAGTAACTTCAACAACTTTGGTGTTATTTACTTCATGACCGGAGGAAATCCCAGCAATATCAACTTCTTTAAGGGTGCCGGTAAGACGGACCTTCTGGTTACCTGGCTGTACAAGTTGACAAAAGACAGTAAGGATTACAATCTGGCTTCGGCAATCGGTATTATCATATTTATAATTTCAGCAGTATTCTCATTGATTATGTACTCCAGATCGGGTGCTCTGAAGAATGAGGAGGGATTCCAATGATGAATAGGAATAAAGTTGTAATCGGATTAAATTTTAAATACTTTTCCAGAGCTTTCATCGCGACGGTGCTCACGGCAATCTGTCTGTTTCTTCCCTTTGTAAGCATGGAGGAAAAAAGTGTCAACGCACTGGCTGTGCTGACAGGATTGTTTGGCTCTGCACATGTCGGAAAGATGACAATAGTGCTTGCGGCCGGAATCGTGATGGCGGTGTTGAGCCTAATCTTTGCGGTTATCAATTATGTTAAACCATCGAAAGCATTGATGAGGCTGTGGATTTGCAGTGGTGCAATTCAGTGTTTCTGCTATACCGTATTGATGTTTGGAACGAAGGTAATGGTGGATGGAACGGGTGTCCTTCCGGCCAAGTTCATGGTGAGAGATTTCGGCTTCGGATATTGGATTGGCCTACTCGGAGCATATGTGGCACTTTGGTTTACCATGAAAGTAGCGAAGGTAAATCCGGGCTATATTGTACTGACGATTCTAAGTGTCATCTGGTTGTTCCCGATTTTATGGATTCTGCTTACCTCCTTTAGAGCAGAGCAGGGTTATTATGTGGGATACTTTATTCCCAGAGGATTTACCTTTGATAACTATTTGAATCTGTTTAAGAATAACAGTGTTATTCCATTTGCGAGATGGTGGACGAATACCTTTATCGTTGCAGTCTGCTGGTGCGTATTCAACACTTTGATTATTCTGGGAACTGCTTATGTACTCAGTAGAACACGTTTCCAGGGAAGAACAACCTTGATGAAAGCCATGATGGTAATCGGTATGTTCCCGGGCTTCATGTCCATGATTGCGGTGTACAACATCTTGAAGGGTGTCGGTCTGGCACAGACTTTGACCGCACTGATTGTTGTAGGTGTAGCCGGAGCAGCAATGGGATATTATATCTGTAAAGGTTTCTTTGATACGATTCCAAAGGCAATGGATGAGGCTGCCATTATCGATGGTGCAAACCGTTGGCAGATTTTTACAAGAATCACGATTCCTCTTTCAAAGCCGATTATCATTTATACAGCGCTGACATCCTTCCTGGGAGCATGGTCAGACTACATCTTCCCGAGTATCTTGTTTGGTGACAAGCAGGCGTCTTACACGGTTGCAGTCGGTTTGAAATGGTTGACAGACTTCAGAAGAATCGATGCGAACTATACGCAGTTTGCAGCAGGATCTATCATGGTTGCATTGCCGATTGTTATCCTGTTTATCGCTTTACAGGGATTTTATGTGGAAGGTTTGTCCGGATCGGTGAAAGGATAAACGCCGGGGGCGTTCATAAACCAACAAGCCGGGCCACTCATAGCCCTGCGGGCTATTTTGTGGAGGGCTGTCGCCCAAACAAGCCATGCACCAGCTCAAATTCGCTACGCGATTTCTCGCTGGACGGCTGTCGCCGTATACGAACAAAATAAAAGGCCTCTGAACATGTACGCAAGCGTCCATTTCAGAGGCCTTTTATTTTATTCTTGCATGGCTTGTAGCTTAACCAAAGTATCGATTTAACAATCCTTCAAATGCTTTGCCGTGGCGTGCTTCGTCGCGGGCCATCTCGTGAACGGTGTCATGGATAGCGTCGAGACCGAGCTCTTTTGCACGTTTTGCAAGGTCTGTTTTGCCGGCGGTGGCACCGTTTTCTGCATCCACTCTCATCTCAAGATTTTTCTTGGTGGAGGCGGTTACCACTTCGCCGAGGAGTTCTGCAAACTTTGCAGCATGCTCAGCTTCTTCATAAGCTGCTTTCTCATAATACATACCGATTTCGGGATAACCTTCTCTATGAGCAACTCTTGCCATAGCCAGATACATACCAACCTCGGAACATTCTCCTTCAAAGTTAGAACGAAGGTCTGCAAGGATATCTTCTCTGACACCCTGTGCGACACCTACAACATGTTCGGAAGCCCAGACTTTCTCACCGGACTGTACGGTGAATTTCTCAGCGGGAGCATGGCATACAGGACATTCAGCAGGTGCCTCATCTCCCTCATGAACATAACCACAAACCTGACATACATACTTCATACGTTTTTCTCCTTTTTCTTCTTTTATTTATACTCATGGAATCCGTAGATTCTCAAGGTTCGCAAATCAGTGAGCACTGTGCGCTGCACTTTGCACTTTGGAACAGTTTCCGCAGGTGCCGTAAAAATAGGTGACATGGCCTGCAATCTGTCCGTCAAAATCGGCGCCGGCAATGTCGGTGATGGTCTCAATACTATTCATCTTTAAATCAATGACAGAGCCACACTCGCTACAGATAAAATGGTAGTGTGGGGAAGTGTCTGCATCAAAATGATCCACCCCGTCTCCCAGGCGTAATCGTTTGATTTCTCCAAGGTCCGCCAACAGGGAAAGATTACGGTATACGGTTCCGAGACTGATGTTGGGATATTGTATATGAACATTGGCATATACAACATCAGCTGTTGGGTGGTCTTTACGACCCATCAGAAATTCTTTTATCATATCTCTTTGTTTACTGTGTTTCAGCGCCATAATAATGCCTTTCTGTTTTGAAAAAATATAATAGTAATAATTCCTATTTTTATTATACTGAAATTTGCGGCACTGTCAAGAGTTTATATTTTTTTTTAGGATAAGATATGATTGTTTTTACACATTTTTGGGGGATATATGCTATACTGTAGCTACAATGCAGGTGCAAAATTTTTTTTTCGTATTCGATAAAACTTTTTTCAGAAAAGAGGTTCACCATGAAATTTCGTACCAGGCTGACAGTGACCTTTATTACGATTATTGTATTACCATTTTTGCTGACTATCATGGCGTTTTTGATGATTGGATTTTATCTGACCAGCGCAAGGCTTGATGGGGCACTTCCGGAGATGGATCCTTCCTATGTGTCGGAGAGCATGAAGGACTTTGTCAATGTAACCGACCAGGTATATGACAAGCTGCAAAAGCAGGTCTGGGAGAATCCGGCAATGCTTGAGGACAAAGAGTATTTGCAACGAATGAATGACGAGATCTCACGCAGATCCACTTATCTGATTGTCCGCAAAAACAACGAGTTGTATTATGCGGGAAATGAGAGGGCAGCGGAAAAAATCTTTGAAAAACTTCCTGAATACAGAGATGCGGCCCCGGCAGACGATCCCGGATATTATTACAAAGATCAGGAAGGCTATGTAAGGCAATTGGATTTTACATTTACTGATGGCAGTCATGGAAGTATTTTTGTGGTTACCACTATGAATGTGTGGATTTCCAAAAAGCTTCTGATAGATATGCTGGTGGCAATTTTCCTGATTCTTGTATTTACCAGCTGTATGCTGACCCAGTGGATTCATAAGGGGGTATTTACTCCGATTACCCAGCTCAACATTGCGATGCAGAAGATTAAGGATGGCAATTTTGAGTATGCACTGATTACAGATGCAAAGGGCGAGATGGGCGATTTGTACCGCAATTATGAGGACATGCGTCTTCGGCTGAAGGAATCAGCCGAGGAGAAGGTGGAACAGGAGAAGGTCAACAGAGAGCTTGTCAGCAATATCTCTCATGATTTAAAGACTCCCATCACGGCCATTAAGGGTTATGTGGAGGGGATCATGGACGGCGTGGCGGATACGCCGGAAAAAATGGACAAGTACATCAAGACGATTTACAATAAAGCCAATGACATGGATAAGCTGATAAATGAGCTGACTATGTACTCCGGTCTTGATAATAACCGCATCCCCTACAATTTCCACCGCATCAATGTGGCAGACTATTTTGGCGACTGCGTGGAGGAGGTCGGCCTGGATCTGGAGTCCAGA
>JAILPF010000073.1 GCA_024699575.1 Acetatifactor sp.
GGTCACTGTTACCGGAAAACGTGGATTTATTACCGGCACTGACTTTGCTATGAAGAATAGACTCCGTATTTACATATCCTTCAGCCATAACAGTAGCATTCTCGATAAACTTTGAAATAACATCTCCACCCGCCTGCAGAACACCCTTTGTCATCCCAATCATTCCTCTGGCAATAACGATATTCCCGCCAGCTTTGATATGAGCGCCTTCAACCACGCCCTTCACAACAACATTTCCACCTGCATTGATTATAAAATTAGAGGATACATTTCCATTTACCTGAACACTCCCCGTATAATCAATATTACCTGTAGAAAGATCAACATTTTCCACTTCATACACGTCAGAAACAAATACCTGATCGTCAACAAGAACGACATGTCCGTCTACTTTTGAAATAAGACTTAAGCCATCCTCGGAAACCTCGATATTATTTCCATATCTGAAATGTAAACGTCTGTCCTCTCTTGGCACTAAACGTTTACCCATAACATTAAAGCCCGCTTCACCCTTTTTCCCTCGAATGATACGCGCCAAAACTTCTCCCTTGATACAATGATTAATGGTATTGAGATTAAAATAATCAACCGTACCATCTTCTCTCAATTTAGGCTGAATATGTAAATCAGTATTAAAGGTATATTCTATTCTGTCATCCTCACCCGGTATAGCATCTTTTCCCTTTGCGACTTCCAGATCTGTGCAAAAAATGCCATCTGACATAAAATGATCTTGCAAAACCTGCATTTGTACTCCGGATAAAACATTTCTGAATCTAAGGTCATTCAAAAACTCATTAAAGTTCATTCTTTCTCCGGTTTCTGAGGGCGCATAAAATCTAGCCGTTGCGACCATGCCGTCTGCGCTGATTTTCAACTGATACGTTTCTCTCACCGCCGGGCAGTCCACCGGACTAATCACGCAAATCTTTTCTTCATTTTTTGCCAACGCACTTTTTATTTCATTTATCTCATATTCTATCGATAAATTATCCAGATACCCCATCAGCTCTGCTAACTGGACAGGTTCTCCTCCTTCAGAAGGAGGAATTATTCTGACTCCTGTACCGCCTGCAACTTTCACCAATTTAAAATATCCGTTACGCATATTCCCTTTCCCTACGCTTTCTGCGCAATTACATTCGGCTGCCCCTCTTGGCTTTCTATCTATCCGATAAAATTCCCATATAATCGCCCATTTTTGTTTTCATTTTCTGCAATGCTCTTGTATGCAGCTGAGAAATTCTTGATTCTGACACCTCTAATATATTACTTATTTCTTTTAAGGTCAGTTCCTCATAATAGTACAAGGTAATTACTTTTTGTTCCTTCTCTGTCAATAGTTCCAACGCTTCCCCAAGCGTTTTAACCAGTTCATCTTTTTCAATTTTTTCTTCCGGGCTTTCAAATCTGGAAGATGAATGTCTACCGTAATCCTGTGAAACATCGCTTCCCTGTTCCATATATTCGTTCAGGGATACGACGCCTGTAATCTTCATTTGTGATTGCCAATCTAAGAATTCATCCTCGGATATACCGAGTGCCTCAGCAATCTCTGCATCCGATGCATTATGACCGGTTTTCAATTCAATCTCTCTGATCACTGCATCGATTTTTTTCTGCTTTTGCCTGATAGTCCTCGGTATCCAATCCATTTTTCTAATCTGATCAAGGATTGCTCCTCGAATTCGCAGGCTTGCGTATGTCTCAAATTTAACATCCTTCATGTAATCAAACTTGTCAATCGCATCTATCAATCCAAATATGCCGTAGCTGACAAGATCGTCATACTCAACATTGTAGCCGAGATACATACTAAGTCTCCCGGCTACAACCTTAACCAAGGGGGCAAACTCCAGAATAATCTTCTCACGCAGTTCAGATGATTTGTTCCTTGCATATTCTTCTAATAGTTTTTTCTTTCCTGCATCATCCATGAAGTTTACTGTTCCCTTTCATCTTTCTGGTGTCAATTACCGGCAACTACTCCTCTGTTACCTTATCAACCTTATCTGTCTGTACAGTTCCTCCGCTTGTATCTATTTCCTTTTCAATTACTTCGCCTTCTTCGAGGTTCTTCTTTGCATTTTGATTGTCAAAATAATCGAGTGTCCATTTTATCACGGAACCAAGAAAATAAAAGACAAGCAACACAATAAACAAAGATACCAATTTCCCAAGAATCGAGTATTTTCTGATGAAAGTAATGATACAGGTAACCGCACCTGCCACAAGCATCAGAATCAAAGGCATACTCTTTCTGTCCATTCCTGTGCCTCCATGTCAAATGATAGTCTCTGCTTTGCCAACAGCACGAATATGGTATTCACCTGTTTCAGGGAAAAAAATGACAGTTCTACCATAATTTGCTCCACAATCTTTAGCTATAATCGGGATATTGAGCTTTTTTAATGTTTCTTCCGTGGCTTCCACGTTGCGCTGTCCCACTTGCACAATATCTGAACGCGCACTTGCAAACATTGCAGCTCCTCCAGCGATTTTTGCCACCATGCGGCTTCTCTTGGCACCCAAAAGCTCCATTTGTCTAACAAGTTCTACAATTCCGGTATCTGCAAACTTAGCAATATTTGATGCGCTGTTTCTGATTGCAGTACTGTCCGGCAACATAATATGAGCCAGACCACCAACCAGTGTCACCGGATCTCTTATAGCAATTCCAACACAGGAACCAAGCCCTAGGGTTGTAATACCATCAGGGCTCTTGCAGGTTTTTAAATCTGCCATTCCCACTTTTATTATTTCGCTCATCTGCACACCCTTCTCATCTTATATAGACTTTAATCGACCGGAATTCCCAAAGAGGCTAGAATCTTTGAATAGGATTCCAAATCAGGTATCAGTATGAAATAACCGTCAATCTCCACTTCATCAAAAAATTTCGATTGAATTAATAAAATTTTGTCTCCCATTATACCAAATTCGATAGCCGGGACACTCAGAATTGCTCCCACCATGTCTACTGAAAGATCCGGTGGAGTAGGAAAAATCTTCATGTTGGTCATCACTGCAAGTGAATTTAAATATGCACCTGTAATAATATTCCCAACCTCTTTCAAAGCCGATAACTCAATATCAGTGAAATCATCCCCTTCAGGCGCCATACCCATCATAACTTTACTTATCAGATGTTTGGCGCTGGCTTTTTCAATCAAAAACATCATACTACCTGCGATATCACCTTCAACACCGAGATAGACAGCTGCCATAATCTGCTCTTCGCCGCCCATCATCTCACTCATCTCAGATAATTCAAGCAGCTTTACCTGGGGAACCTGCATATCAACTTTACTCTGAAGCATTTGGGAAAGTGCTGTCATAGCATTTCCCGCTCCAATATTACCGATTTCTTTTAAGACGTCATAATATTTTTCTGATACTTCTTCTAAGCTAACTTCGCCCATGCCCCATTCTCCTTTTTACAACAATCAAACGTTCTCTTCCAAAGTAACAGAATTTAAATCCAACAGAGAAATCAACTCGCCATTGTATTTACCGATTCCTGACACAAAATTAGTTTTTCCATCCTTTGTATCACGCGGAACCTTATCAATCTCATCTGCAGATAATGTAACAACCTCTTTTACTTCATCTACAACGATTCCGACATTACCTTCCTGCTCTAATTTCAAGATAATGATTCGGGTAGTTCTTGTAATGTTATCTGTTTCAAGTCCCATCTTCAAACGAATACTCATCACAGGAATAACTTCACCACGCAGATTAATTACACCTTTCAAATATGCGGGAACCTTGGGTACTCTGGTGATGTTCTGCATTCTGACAATATTGTCAATATAGCGGATATCAATCCCGTACTGTTCGTCTCCCAGGCGGATAACAATATACTGTACTGTCTCGCCTGAATGTTTATTCTCTTCTCCGACCTTTGTCAGTCCGTTTACCGTATTAAGTTGGTCCATATCGTTATCTCTCCCTTCTTTAAATCAATGCATTTGCATCCAGAATCAAAGCAACTTCACCATCACCAAGGATAGTTGCGCCACTAATAAATTTACTCTGTTTAATATATTTGCCCAAGGATTTGATAACAATCTCCTGCTGACCGATCAAATCATCAATCACAAGACCTGCCATGCTGTCACCCTTTGTAACAATAACAACAATCAGGTTACCATCTTCGCTTCCTTTGCTCTCAATATCAAGCACATCAGCAAGACGAATCAAAGGAATTACAGAACCTCTCAGGTTAATAACTTCCTTATTCTGAACCAGTTTAATCTCATCCGGTGCAATATTTTCGATTGTCTGAATAGAACCTAATGAAATCGCATACTTTTCTCCGCCTACAACTACCATCAGGGACTGAATAATTGCAAGAGTCAAAGGAAGTCTGATAATCCAGGTACTTCCCTCTCCAAGCTTGGACTTCACTTCGACATCGCCACTCAGAGATTCAATCTTGGAACGTACTACATCCAGACCAACTCCACGTCCTGAAATATCTG
>JAILPF010000077.1 GCA_024699575.1 Acetatifactor sp.
ATTATAAAACTGATACACAATTCCCAGATTTCTTCTGCGAAAAATTGCAAGTTCATCCTCGCTCATGGATTGTATCTCATTTCCATCAATGATAACCGAACCGCTTGTTGGATGATCAATTCCACCAATCATATTCATAAGTGTCGATTTCCCGGAGCCGGATGCTCCGATAATTGCGACAAATTCTCCTCTTTCTACCGAAAAAGACACATGATCCAGCGCAATCACCTCCGATTCACCTTCACCATATTTCTTTGTTAATTTCTTCACTTCTAAAACAGCCATTTTAGTCCTCCTTGTTGTACGGAGCAAATCCAACCTTTTGTGATGAGAGGAATTTACTCTTTTTTCAAATAACATCCTAGCAATACAAAATGACTGTACCGTGACAAAAGAAATTATTATTGTGACAATTTTGTCACTTAGAAACAATTCACTTAAAAAATTTTAAAATAAAAGTCGTTCCCTCTCCCTTGCCACCAAAATCAACATCAATATCTCCACCCTGTCCTTTCAGAATAGATAGTGCAAGCGGCATCCCGATACCAAATCCATTTTCATTGGTAGAATTTTCAAACCGTTTAAAAAGCGCAGCATACTCTGTTTTGTCCATTCCCATACCGCTGTCCCTGACCGAAACCCAGCTATACATGGGATTTTCTCCGCTGTCAATCTCAATCACACTTCCATCCGGTGAATATTCGATTGCATTTTTGACAATGTTTGTGAGCGCTTCTGTGGTCCAGCGTTTATCACAATGTATGATGCAATCCTGTTTCAGTTCTATGCTAAGATTGTGGATATCCAAAAGGATTGCCACCGATGGTTTTACCGCCTCTAAGAGTTCTAACGTGTGGATGTCACTTTTGATAAAATCAATTGCATGGGCATCAAGCTTTGCCATCTTAAGAAGTGCCCCTACAAGCCACTCCATTTTATTTAACGATACCTGTATGTTATGAATGAACTCCGCCTGTTTTTCCGGCTCTGCCTCCTCCAATAAATCCACCATAATCATCATGGAAGTAATCGGTGTTTTTAACTGATGGGAAATATCTGCCATATAGTCAGAGAGACTGTCTCTTTCTGCCTCAACTGCCTTTATCTGTTCATTTTTCGTGTTCACAAGAGCATAAATATCATTTTTTAATATGTTAAAAGAGCCTTCCTTATTCTCCCGAATATCCAGTTCCTCACCGGAACTATAGCCTTTCACAAATTCCGACAACTGTTCTATCTCTTTTTTCTTAATCCACACGATATCCCATTCCTCTCACAGTCTCAATGTGTATTGCCTCTCCAAGTTTCTCCCGCAGCCGTTTCACATAAACGGTAAGTGTATTATCCTCAACAAAGTTGCCGTCTGCATCCCATATTTTGTCAAGAATCTGCTGCCTTGTCAAAAGTAAGCCTTTATTACTCGCAAAAATAAGCAGCAACCGATATTCCAACGCTGTAAGTTCTATGATTTTATCATTCACATAAACCTTTGCCTCATCTGTATGAATGGCTGCATGACCAATATAGATTATGTTATCCTTCTCTCCATTTTTGATATCGGCAGATAAAATGCGCCGGACTCTCACCAAAAGTTCTCTTATTCTGAAAGGCTTTACAATATAATCCTCTGCTCCTTCATCAAATGCCCTCACAATTGTATTTTCATCATCCACAACTGTCAGGAAAATCACAGATGTAGCAGTATTTTTGAATATCTCACTTACATCAAATCCTGTTCCATCCGGGAGCTGCATATCTATAATTGCCAGGTCAAAATTATAATGTTCAATTAAACTTCTGGCATCTTTTATACCTGTAGCATGATTTGTTTCATAACCTTCTGTCTCAAGTGCATACAGAATCCCCGAAGCAATCATTGTGTCATCTTCCAACAAAAGTATTTTACTCATGAATTATAGTCCTTTCGTTATCATTTATTTCTCTTATATCCCCAGAGTTTATCTGCTCCAGTGTTCCACGTTTTCTTGCAGTTGTTATCATCTAAAGTAACACCTCCAAATATGGTCTTAGTATCTTTTCAACATGAAACATAGCTGCGTATTTCATAAGCATAGTTCAGATTCCAAAGCGTAA
>JAILPF010000126.1 GCA_024699575.1 Acetatifactor sp.
CATTCCACATTTCAAGAAACATATCTGTAAAACGTTCCACCGCATTTCCACGGATTTTCACAGCGCAATCCTTCCAATGACCAAACCGCAATTTACGGTTGATGTACTCATCGGCTAAATTTGTGCCGCCTGTAAATGCCACTTTTCCATCAATTACAAGAATCTTACGATGATCCCTGTTGTTATAGTGTGAAGAGAAAATAGGATATATCTGGGAAAAAATTTTACATTGAATTCCGAAACTCTGCATCTGCTTAGGATAGGAAGTGGGTAGCAATGCCAAAGAGCACATGCCGTCATACATCATACGCACCTCAACACCATCCCTGACTTTCTCCTTGAGAATATCCAGAATGGAGTTCCATACCAGCCCTTCCTCCACAATAAAATATTCCAGAAAAATAAATTTTTCGGCTTTTTTCAACTCCTCCAAAACATCCGGAAATTGGTGATCTCCGAGGGAATAATAGGTAATCTGTGTGTGATCGTAAACCGGACTGTTGTTGAACTTCAGCATATAGTCGGCAAACTGTCCCATATGGGCATTTTCCTCCGCCATACGGTCACGCACATCCTCATTCTGCTTTACACTTCTGTTTCGAAGCTCAAAGAGTTGTTTCACTCGCCTCTGTAAAACCTGAGTGCCAAGCTGAAGTTGAATAAACAGATAGAAAATACCTCCAAACACCGGGAAAACCGCAATCGGCAACATCCATGTCAGCTTAACGTCCGGTGCGCCTTTTACGTTAAAAAGATGAAGAACAACCACTGCACTGATTATCGTAAAGGCTGTAAAAAAAAGGCCGCTGTAATCTCTCAGCCAGACAAGACTTAAAAACAGCAGCAGGAACTGGACAAAAACGGCAAGCAGAACAACTGCTGTCCGTCCGTAAATCACTGTCTTAATGTTCTTGATTTTCTTTTTTTTCTCGTAATCCAGCTTCTTCATGCTCACACCTCACTAGGCACTTATTATAACACATTGGCAGATGTCAAGCAAATCCGGAGTATTTCCTTTATACGCACCGGGTCGGCCTGTCCTTTCATAGCCTTCATCGTCTGTCCTACCAGAAAACCGATTGCTTTCTCTTTTCCGTTTCGATAATCCTCCACCGATTGAGGATTGGATGCGATTACTTCTTCCACTGCCTTCTGTAAAGCATTCTCATCTCTCACTGTTTTTAAACCGCTTGCTTCCACATACTGTTCAGGGTCAATGTCTTTTTCAAACATCAGCTCAAATACTTCCTTCGCCACTGTGGATGTAATCACCTTCCGCTCCACCAAATCAATTAATCCCGCCAGATGTTCGGGCGAGAAGCAGATGTCCTCCGAATCCATATCCTTTTCCTTCAATAAGCGCAAGGTCTCACCCATCAGCCAGTTTGATACTTTCTTGGGTTGCCGGCAAATCGCAACCGTCTCCTCAAAAATATCCGCCAAATGCTTGAAACCTGTAATGATATCAATATCATAATCCGGCAGCCGGAATTCCCTTTGGTACCGTGCCTTCTTTTCCGGGCGAAGCTCCGGCTGGCTTTTTTGTATCTTCTCTATCAGTTCATCGCTCACTCTGACCGGCATTAAGTCAGGGTCCGGGAAGTAGCGGTAGTCCTTAGCATCCTCCTTGGAACGCATGGGAAAAGATGTTGCTCTATCCTCATCCCAACGTCTGGTCTCAAGTTCCACACTCTGTCCGGATTCCAGAAGTGCTATCTGTCTGGCGCGCTCACCTTCAACCGCACGAAGAATTGCGTGAAAAGAATTCAGATTCTTCATCTCCGTTCTCGTACCGTACACATTACTCCCGGCCTCTCTCACCGAGAGATTTACATCCGCTCTCATGGAGCCTTCGTTCATCTTGCAATCCGATGCGCCCAGATATTGAATCGTTGTTCGCAGGTTTTCCAGAAAAGCAATTGCTTCCTCCCCACTTCTCATATCCGGTTCAGACACAATCTCAATCAAAGGAACACCTGCCCGGTTATAGTCCACCAAGGAACAGCTTCCCTGTTCATCATGAAACAGTTTTCCTGCATCCTCCTCCATGTGTATCTCATGGATACCTATCTTCTTTGTTCCCTCCGTTGTCTCTATGTCCACATATCCGTTTCGGCAGAGCGGCAAATATAATTGACTGATTTGATAGTTCTGAGGATTATCCGGATAAAAATAATTCTTTCTGTCAAATTTACAATATCGCGCAATTTCACAATGGGTGGCAAGTCCTACTGCGATAGCGTAGTTTAATACCTGTCTGTTCAATACAGGAAGTGTACCGGGCATGCCGGTGCACACAGGACAGGTATGCGTGTTTGGTTTCCCTCCAAAAGCAGTGGAGCATCCACAGAATATCTTAGTCCGGGTGGCAAGTTCCACATGGACCTCCAGCCCGATGACTGTTTCATATTGCCCTGGCATCCCCGCATGTCTCCTTTCTGCTCTGTTCATATGTGTAAGCTGCCCGCAACAGCTTTTTTTCCTGGAAGCAGTCACCTATCAATTGCAATCCGACAGGCAACCCCTTTGAGTCCTCTCCGCATGGAACACAAATCGCAGGGAGCCCGGCAAGATTAGCCGAAATAGTATATATATCACTCAAATACATTTTCAGCGGGTCCCTCAAGCTCTCCCCAAGTTTTGGTGCCGTCGTGGGAGCAACCGGTCCCATAATCAAATCATATCGGGAAAAAGCATCATCAAAGGCTTTCTTGACAAGTGCCTTCACTTTTAACGCTTTCAAATAGTATGCATCATAATAGCCCGAGCTGAGCACAAAGGCTCCCAGCATGATGCGTCTTTTTACCTCTGCACCAAAACCCTCTGAACGACTCTTTTTATACAGATTATGCAATCCATCATAATCTTTTGCCCGATATCCGTATTTGATACCGTCAAATCGTTCCAGATTCGAGCTTGCCTCCGCGGAAGCAATCGTATAATAGGCAGGAATTGCGTATTCCACAAGTTTTAAATCAAACTCTTCCACAGTGGCCCCTTTTTTCTGTAGCACATCTGCAGCTGCAAGAATCCTGTTTCTCACATCAGAATCAACACCGTTTCCAAGATAATCGCGCGGAATGCCAATCCTCATTCCTGTGACATCTTTCACCAGAGCTGTCGAAAAATCAGTATCATCCCGAGAGATGGACGTGGAATCCTTTGCGTCCTGTGATGCCAGAATTTCCAGCACAGTTGCACAATCTGTCACATCCTGTGTCAGCGGACCGATTTGATCCAACGAAGATGCATATGCCACCAAACCATATCGTGAAACTGTCCCATAAGTAGGTTTCATTCCTACCACGCCACAAAAACCTGCAGGTTGTCTGATAGATCCGCCCGTATCAGACCCCAGTGCAAAAAAACACTCTTTCGCTGCCACAGCTGCCGCCGATCCCCCGGAGGACCCTCCCGGCACATGGTCATAATTACGAGGATTTTTCGTCACTCCATAGGCTGATGTCTCCGTGGTGGAGCCCATCGCGAATTCATCCATATTGGTTTTCCCAATCAATACTGCTCCGGCTTTCTCCAGATTATACACTGCTTCAGCCGAATACGCGGGTACAAAACCACTTAACATCTTTGAGGCACATGTTGTAAGTATTCCCTCTGTACAAATATTGTCCTTCACTGCAACGGGAACTCCTGCAAGAAGTCCTGTCAGTTCCTTTCGTTCTATTCGCTCCTGTACCGCTTGGGCACGCCTGATTGCAGCTTCACGGTCTGCCGTGATATATGCATGTACCTTTTCTTCCAAGCTTTCCATCCGGTCAAACACTGCTTCCATTGCATCCACGGCAGTCACTCTGCCTGCCAGGATAGCTCTGCTAAGTTCCACAGCAGTCATTGATAAAATATTCATCCTCTCCTCCTTGGGACACTAGAACGTCGGAGGCACCACGAACATATTGTCCTTTTGCCGTGGTGCATTGACAAGCATCTGTTCGCCGGCGTCTGCATTGGTTACCACATCCTCACGAAATACATTTTCCATCCGGAAAATATGGGATATCGGTTCTACACCCTCCGTATCCAGCTCCTGCATTTTATCAATGTAATCCAACATCTTTCCCATATCCGTCCCTGCCTGCTGCCTCTCTTCTTCGGATAATTCAAGTTTGGACAGAATACCGATATATTCTATTGTTTCATCATCAATTTTCTTCGCCATATCACTCCATGATTTTCTCGATATCAACTTCACCCTCAAACACTGTTGTGGCAGGTCCTGTCATGTAAACCAGATTATTTTCTCTGTCCCACTCAATCTGAAGTTCTCCACCCAATAGCTTTACTGTCACGCTTGTATCTGTCAGACCGTTCAAAACACAGGCAACTGCAGTTGCACAGCATCCGGTTCCGCAGGCAAGCGTTTCCCCTGTGCCCCGCTCCCACACGCGCATAAACACATGCTCTCTATCCAATATTTCCACAAACTCTGTGTTGGTACGTCTCGGAAATCTCTCATGGTTTTCAAAAGAGGGACCGATTTTTTCAAGCTCTAAGTCAGCTACCCCTTTGGTAAAAACGACAGCGTGAGGATTCCCCATGGACACGCAGGTCATATGGTATTCTGTTCCATCCACATTTATCGCTTCGTCCACGACCTGAGCATTTTCAGATACCACAGGAACCTGCTCTGCCTCCAAAATAGGTTGCCCCATATTGACCCGGACTCTGGAAACCTCTCCTTTTCCGCCTTTTGTGTTATCTACCGTCAACTCCAGATACTTGATTTTACCGGCACTGATAACGGAAATATTCGTCTTATCCGTCAATCCCTTATCATAAACAAATTTCGCAACACATCGAATTCCATTCCCACACATTTCAGAACGGCTTCCGTCTGCATTGTACATTTCCATCTCAAAATCCGCCTCGTCAGATGGATTAATAAAAATAACCCCATCTCCACCGATGCCAAAATGTCTATCACTGAGTCTTCTCACCAATTCAGGCTTTTTATCAGCCTCTATAAATTCTTTTCCCCCGTCAACATAGACGTAATCATTTCCACAACCCTGCATTTTTGTAAATTTCATACTTATCTCCTCACTCTATCCATCTGTCAAAATAATCATTCTGTTCACATCATATCAATCTGTCACACAGCTTGTCAAGCAATCCGCACACACCGTAGAGTCATAATGCATCACGATTTGCATATACTTTATTAACAATGATTTTTGTCCAAAGGAGACCCCATGAGCGCACAGACCAAAATTGTAGTCCTCCATATGAAGGAACTGATTTATACCGGCATATTTGCTGTATTAGGCATCCTTTTTATTGTATTGTTTATATTTATTTTTGCACCCGGCAGAAACGATAACAATTCTTCACCCAGCCACGATACATCCGACAAGAACAACTCTGAACCATTTGAACCCACTTCAAATATGAATGTATACATACCCGGAATTTACACCACTGAGCTGATGCTCGGCGGCCAGGCGGTGGATGTGGAGGTCATCGTAGATTCCGAAGGCATCACCTCCGTACAGTTCATCAACTTAAGCGAATCCGTCGCCACCATGTATCCACTGTTACAGCCGACCTTAGATTCTATCAGTTCACAGTTATGTGACGGTCAGCCACTTGATACCGTGACATACACTGCAGAGAGCAAATATACCTCCCTCGTCCTGCTGGAGGCAATCAAGCAGTCACTAAGCAAAGCGCAAATCGCCGAATAAGCAACAAAAAACTGCTCCCTTCTAGGGTAGTACACCCGGGGAGCAGTTTTCATTTTAAGCTATCGGTTACAATCCAAGCAGAGATTGAATTTTTACCTTTAATACATCAAATGCCACATCATTCATACCACTGTTGATAACAATATCAGCCAGGGCCTTTGTCGGCTCGACATAGATGTAATGCATGGGTTTGACAGTTGTCAGATACTGATGAGCAATACCTTCCACGTCTCTTCCCCGCTCTTTCACATCCCGGATGACACGCCGTAAAATTCTTTCATCGGCATCCGCTTCCACATAAATTTTGATATCCAGCAGGTCTCTCAAACGTTTATCCTGCAATACCATGATTCCCTCCACCAGAATTACCTCGGAAGGCTCAATATGGATGGTCTCCTGAGTCCTGTTATGTATGGAATAATCATACACAGGGCAGTCAATCGCATTTCCATTCTTCAATTCGTTCAAGTGCTGCACAAGAAGTTCTGTTTCAAATGCATTCGGGTGATCGTAATTGACCGCCGCACGTTCCTCCAGCGAAACAGTATTCGATGCCTTATAATAATTATCATGATACAGCACAGCAATCCTGTCACCGAATTCGTCCTTAAGTCTGTTGGTAAAGGTAGATTTTCCTGAACCGGTTCCACCGGCAATTCCGATTACAATACAGTTCATCGTTAATCCTCCGTGTTTATATTCTCCAACTCGTCCATCCAAATCCTTGCACATGCATCAGAGGGCATTCTCAAATCACCTCTGGGTGAAACAGCCACACTTCCCACCTTAGGTCCATCCGGCAGGCAGGAACGCTTGAATTGTTGTGCAAAAAATCTTCTATAGAATGTCTTAAGCCATTTCAGAATCGTTGCCTCATCATACTGCCCGGCAAACGCAAGCTTTGCCACACGGTACACTTTTGCAGGTGAATAACCGCACCTGAGCATATAATACAGGAAGAAATCATGCAATTCATACGGTCCTACCAAATCCTCTGTTTTCTGCGAAATCACGCCGTCCACGGGGGGGAGCAATTCCGGACTGACCGGTGTATCCAATACATCCAAGAGTACGTTTTTTAAAGTATCCACGCCACAGGTGTCCGCATAGTATCTTACCAGATGACGCACTAAGGTCTTGGGCACTCCGGCATTCACGCCATACATAGACATGTGGTCACCATTGTAGGTCGCCCACCCCAGTGCCAGCTCTGACATATCACCGGTTCCGATAACCAGCGCCCCCACCTTATTGGCAATATCCATCAGC
>JAILPF010000131.1 GCA_024699575.1 Acetatifactor sp.
ATACTGTATCTGGATGTAAGAAAAAAGTCTTTAATGGAAAAGTGCCATACAAAATGAAGCGTATTGCATTTACGGAAATAATGCCAGCAACAGGTAAAGATGCCCAGTCCGTTTCCGATAACAGATCCTAAAATAATACCCGTCATGCCAAAGAACTTTGCCAGCGCAATTGAGCACACAATGTTTCCGCCAATTTGGAAAACATAACAGATATTATTACAAAGCTCGTCGCCATCGCTGTATACCATTTGTTCAAGATAAAAGATAACGATTGTCAGAAATGCATTAATCGGAGCAAGGCGATAATATTTAAGGGACTGTTCAAGAATATCTCCTGTGATTCCGTTTGCACCAAAATAGATATTTCGAATAAGAAGAATCGTGATTGCGGAAATCAGTCCAATGGAAATGCTTATGATAAGCCCCTGTCCGTATATCTCATCTGCTCGCTTCTTCCGCATCGCCCCCACTTCTCTCGTATAAACGATTCCGACACCCGTGGAAACCAAATTCCCGAAAAATGTTACAATTCCCGTTATAGGAGTAATTGCATTAATTGCCGCCACACCCGATTCACCAATAAAATGGCCGGCGATCATACTGTCACAAAGAAGCATGATATACATAACCGCCTTTGTAAAAGTGCCTGATAAGAACATCGAATAAAACTTTTTCTCACAAAAACCGTTCATTCCATTCCTCGATTCAATATAGCATCCTTAGGCTATTCAGCACAGTAGCTTCTACCCTTATAGTTCTTTTACCATATATCCACACGTAAACGGGAAGAAATCAAATTTCTTTGTTCCGGTGTGAACTGCGCCATTCAGTTCATACCACCTTCTAAGTTGTTTGTTTTCTTCAACAATTCCTATATTCACAAGCTTACATCCTTGATTTTTTGCAGTTTCATATGCATGTTCCAATAATTTCTTACCAATTCCACCGTGTCTATAATCAGGTAGGACTGCAAGATTATTAAGTTCACCTTCTTGGTTCTCCTGCATCAGCAAAGAATAGTATCCACATATAACACCATTTTGTTCATAAGCAAACATCAGACGTGGCTCGTTATCCATCTGCCAGTACAGACGTTCTTCAGTAGTTGCGAACGCCGTGAATCTTGGTGCGTTATCTATAGTGAATCCAAATTCATCCGCTACAGTTTTGAAGCTCTTCCTTATTATATCTACACATACTGGAACCTCATCCCTTTTAACTTCTCTAATCCTTTTTCTTAACCTCCATCGTTCAATAAACTGAAATTCAAGGTGCATTCTCCGGACAGTCCTTCACGCATTCCATGCACAGAATGCTTTGTATTAATACTCATACAAATGGGATTTATACGACTGAATATCCCTCGGAATTCAAAACACTCAATGCACGTTCATAGTTCTCTTCTTTCACCAAAATATAATCAGTATTATATGTGGATACAGCAAAAATACCTATTTTATGGTCTGCAAGTATTCCGGATAATCTTGACAAAATGCCGATCAGTGAAAAATCAAGCATTCCTTTGATACGAAATCCTCTCCTCCCGTCGTCGCGTTCTATTGTAAGCGACGGAGTATCCTCTGTCCTGCATACCAAGGAAATTTCTTCATCAGTCTTCCCGATAAAATAAAAATCTGCGTTCATATCTACAGCAGAAATATCTGCCACTTTACAAACAGTTAGTTTATAAGGAATTGTCTTAAGCTCCATAATTCACAGCTCCTTCGCTCTTTTTCTTCTGGGGGGCGAACATCGACCACTCCCAGTCAAGTTTGCTGTAATCAGCCACCTGGAGCGTATCACCGCTTACCAGCACATCACATGGGCCCACGAATGCACTGAACGCCCGTCCTGCACTTCTACAAGTTCCAATTTATTAGTCCTTCATTCAGAACAACTTTTCCTCTCCAAAAACAAAACACACCATTTAAGGCTCGAAAAATGCAAGCATTTTCCTCGTTGAAAAGTGCTTTGCATTTTTCATATTATACCATTACCGGGGGCTCATTTAAAGAAAAATCTGCATAACTGCCCCGTCTTCCAGTTTCCCGACCAGAGGAGAGCGCATCGATACAGCAACCCTACTTACTCCACTTATGTCTGCAAATTTAGATTTCGTTAAACCGCTCTCGGTTATAATGTCATTTATTTTGTTTTTACACTTACTATCTTTCCAGAAAATGCAATTCCAAATTTCAAAATATCCTGAATACCGTCTTCCTTCATTTCTGCATCATATCTCTTCTCATCAATCTGAGCTAATGCTTCATCTGCAAGTCCCGAAAGTGCATCTTCACTCAAGTCCTTTTCCCATTTAAGTTCCATGATAATTCCCGGATATCTATCTTCTCTCGGAAATAGGCTAACATCATATCGCCCATCTCCAGATTCTCTGTTTGACTTAATCTTATACTGATTATCCATCAAAGCAATCAGTCCAAGCACCAATCCATGATAGAAGCCCTCTGCACCAGCATCATAGAAGCTGATGGATTTATCCATATACTCAGCGATAGCCTTCTGCAGTTTCTTGTAATCATTTGCATAAAGACTTTCCGCAATCTTATTTGCTGTCGTTCTTGTCATAGCTCCAATCTGCAACAAGTGTAACAAAATCTCACTCTTATATACTGCAGCTATTTCCCTATTTGGAATGGATACTTCACACAGATAAGAACCATCTGCCTGCAATTCCTTCTTTGGTGTTTTCAAATAACCTGCTACTAACAGTAAACTATAAATATTTGCTGGATCCTCAGAAAGCGATCTGTAAACAACATTCTGGTCAATTCTGGCGATAACTCTTTCACCCTGTAACAGGGAATGCAATCTCTCTGTTATATCATCAGTTGCTACTTTCAAAACATCTTCAAGAATTTCATTCTTTCCAGTATTTACCCAATAGGCCTGCGGAATACATCCCTTTGATATATAATTGATGACTGACCAAGGATTATAAATTTCTGTACTGCCGAACAAATATCCATCATACC
>JAILPF010000144.1 GCA_024699575.1 Acetatifactor sp.
GAAAAAAGTTGCCCTTCTTACTCTGGATACCTATCGAATTGCGGCTGCGGAGCAGCTTCGTACTTATGCAAATATTCTGGAAGTCCCCTTTCGGGTTATCTATACGGAAGATGAGCTGCAAAATGCGATTGTTGACTTTAAAGAGTATGATTTTATTTTTATTGATACAGCCGGGCATTCTCATCAGAATGAAGAACAGTTGCAGTTTATGAAAAAAATGTTGGATTCTGTTACAAATCTGGCAGAAAATGAGTGCTTCCTCGTGTTGAGCGCAACTACAAAATATAGAGATTTACTAAAAATTGCTGAAAATTATAAGTCTATCACAGATTATCAATTAATTTTTACAAAATTGGACGAGACCACAGCAGTTGGAAGTTTGTTAAATTTAAAATTATATACGGATTCTCCCATTGCCTATGTCACTTACGGACAGAATGTACCGGATGATATTGAAAGGTTTAATCCCCAGAAGACGGTAAAGCAGCTTTTGGGCGGAAAAAATTAACTGATTGTTATCGCAGAACAGGGAGGATGTAGAGAAATATGGATCAGGCAGAACAACTGCGAATTATCAAGGCAAACAGACAGTCGAGGCCCTTAGCCAGAGTGATTACCGTGACCAGCGGTAAAGGCGGCGTAGGAAAATCAAATACTGCGATTAATCTGGCGATTCAATTCCGCAAGATGGGAAAAAAAGTTATTATTCTGGATGCAGATTTTGGGCTTGCCAATATTGAGATTATGTTTGGGGCGGTTCCCAAACATAACTTGTGTGACTTGATATATCAGGGTAAAAACATAAAAGAGATTATTACATGGGGACCGATGGAGGTTGGATTTATTTCCGGTGGCTCCGGAATTGCCGGGATGTCAAACTTAAACAGAGATTATCTCGCATATATTATACAGAATCTTGTGGAGTTGGATGCGATTGCTGATGTGATTATCGTTGACACGGGAGCAGGAATAGCAGATGCAGTTTTGGAATTTTTGGTGGCCAGCGGTGAAATTCTTTTGGTTACAACCCCTGAGCCGACTTCCATCACAGATTCTTACTCACTTTTAAAGGCTTTATACAGGCATCCAAGATTCCGTGAGGATATGACAAAGGTAAAGATGATTGCCAACCGTGTGGAAAAAGAAGAAGAGGGACTGGTGCTTTTTAATAAATTAAATGCGGTTGTATTGCGGTATTTAAAAATACCGATGACATTTCTGGGGAGCATTCCGCAGGACAATCAGCTCCAGAAAGCTGTAATGCAACAGATGCCGGTGTCATTGCAGAATCCCGGTTCAAAATCAAGTCAGGCTTTTGAAAAAATTGCATTACGATTACTGGATCGCGAGGAGACAGAAAAACAGCCTAAGCGTGGAATGGCAGCATTTTTCTCACATATTGTTTCAGGAAAATAAAATAAAGTGAGGGGGAAAAAGCATGATAGGGAAATTTGTAGAGCCGGGAAATAAGGTAGAATTACAGTCAGTGGACAGAGCCTTTGGTTTGGTAAAAGAAGAAGAACAAAAGTCATACCACAGCACAGTATATGATATCTTATCGGAAGATACCATGGAACTTACAATGCCCTTGGAACAGTCCAAGTTGATTTTGTTACCTGTGGACAGCGAGTATAACCTTGTATTTTACGGTCCTAACGGACCCTATCAATGTTTTGCCAGAATTATTGACAGATATAAAACAGAAAATGTATATGTATTTGTTGTAGAACTAACCAGCAATTTAAGAAAATACCAGAGAAGAGAATACTATCGTTTCAGCTGTGCACTGGAGATGTGCTCCAGGACACTGGTAGAGGAAGAAATTCAGGCGATTGAAAAGAGGATTCCCTATGAATTGCATCCGGGACTGCCTTTAAAACGAAGCGTAATTGTGGATATTAGTGGAGGCGGGCTTCGGTTTATCTGCTCTCAGAAATATGAGGTGGGTACGTTGATATATTGCAGTTATCATCTGATTAAAGATGGGGAACGCAAGCATTATGAAGTGATTGGAAAAGTTTTAGGTGTAAAGGAATTGGAAAGTCGCCCCGGCACGTATGAACATAGAGTGCAGTATTACAACATTGATGAATCAGTCAGGGAAGAAATTATAAAATTCATTTTTGAAGAGGAACGTCGAGAAAGAAAAATGACTCATAAATAATACAATAATCTGACAATTAAAGTGAGGTATGGAAAATGGCGAAAAAAATTTTAATAGTTGATGACTCTGCACTTATGAGAAGAGTACTTTGTGATATAATCGATAGTGACAAGAGATTCCAGGTTGTCGATAAGGCAACGGACGGTCTGGAAGCCCTCGAACTCCTCAGCCGCAATACATATGATGCAGTTGTACTCGATGTGAATATGCCGAGAATGAATGGCATTCAACTTCTGGAAGAACTGCGGAAACGTAAAATTCAGGCGAGAGTGATGATGGCAAGTACAGACACGAGGGAAGGCGCGAAAGTTACTTTGGACGCGCTGGAACTGGGAGCTTTGGATTTCATACATAAGCCACAGAATGCAATTGATTGCAGAGGTCAGGAATTCGCTGAGAATATGCTTCGTATTTTGGCAGTTGTCGCCGATTCAAAACCACCTGTGTTCGAGTCCAGTGAAAAAATTATTGCGGACAGACAAAGAACGAATCAGGTTGTGGATCTGGTTAAGAAGCATGCAGTACCTGTTTCGGGCAATACAATTGTGGCAATCGCCAGTTCGACGGGCGGTCCAAAGGCGTTACAGTCAGTTGTTCCCAAACTCCCTGCATCACTGAATGCCCCCGTATTGATTGTCCAACATATGCCAAAAGGGTTTACCGCATCTTTGGCAGAGAGATTGGATGGAATCAGTGAGATTGCGGTGAAGGAAGCAGAGGATGGAGAGGAGCTTCGCAAGGGGCAGGTTTATATTGCCCGTGGTGGAAGCCACATGAATGTTCGCAAAGGATCTTCCGGCAAATGTGTCATTGCATATTCTGATGAGCCGACCAGAGAAGGTGTTAAACCGTGTGCAAATTATATGTATGAATCTTTGGCAGATTGCAACTACGATAACATTGTATGTACTGTAATGACCGGGATGGGGGCGGATGGAACAGAAGGCATAAGGAATCTGAAAAGCAAAAAAAATGTGCATGTGATATCTCAAGATCAAGAGAGCTGTACAGTATATGGAATGCCCAGAAGCGTTGTAAATGCAGGGTTGTCCAATCAGACAGTATCACTTGACCAGATTGCACAAGAGATTATTTTACATGTTGGGCTACAGTAATAATTGAGCCGTGTACGGCAGAATGGAGGACAAGATGGACGTTAGCCAGTATCTAGAGATTTTCCTTGACGAGACAAAAGAACACTTGCAGAATTTGAACACACAAATATTGGAGTTGGAATCTGACTCCGAAAACATGGACACAGTAAATGAAATTTTCCGTGCAGCACATTCCCTGAAAGGCATGGCTGGAACTATGGGCTTTAAGAGAATGCAGAATTTGACACACGATATGGAGAATGTATTCTCAGAAGTACGTAATGGAAATATCGTTGTTCAGCCGGAGATGATAGATGTTTTATTCCAATGTTTGGATGCTCTGGAAGAGTACAACAACAATATTCAGGCTACTGCTGATGAGGGTACTAATGACAATGAACCCATTATTAAGAAGTTAAACGATATTCTGAATGGCAAAAAAACAGACGGTAAGGCTGAAAAAACTGCTCAGGTGGCAGAGCCGGCAAAGGAAACAGAGAAATCATCCGTACAGGGGGATAAATGGGATAATATTCCTTTGGAGGAAAGCCAGCTTCGCGTAATGGAAGAAGCAAAGAGAGTTGGCAAAAATGTTTATGGCTTGAATGTTGTAGTGCAGGAGAGCTGCATTTTGAAAGCTGCAAGAGCTTTTCTGGTATTTAAAGCGGTGGAAGACAAGGGAGAAATCATTGTTTCTGACCCCAGCGCACAGGATGTTGAGGATGAGAAATTTGACAGAGATTTCACTTTGATTGTCGTTACGGATTCTGCATTGGATGATTTGATTAAGGCTGCAAAAAATGTTTCCGAGATTGAGGCAGTAACAGGTGCGGAAATTGATTTTGAAAAGGCTAAGAGTAATCAGGTTGAAACCACAGTCGCTGTTGAGGCTGAGGTGGCTGCACCTGCAGAAACTTCAAAGACACAGAAAGCTGCACCTGCCAAGAAAGCTCCGGAGAAGAAGCAGGCACCAGGTAAACCTGTTGTTAACCGTACAGTACGTGTTGATATTGAAAAACTGGATGTGCTGATGAATCTTGTCAGTGAGTTGATTATTGCTAAAAACTCTCTGGTATCAGCAGCAAATCAGAGTCAGGAAGCCAATACCAATGCATTTAATGAGCAGATTGAATACCTGGAGAGCGTAACTACCAACCTGCATGAATCTGTTATGAAGGTTCGAATGGTTCCTATCGAAAGCGTTGTTAATAAATTCCCTAGAATGATTCGCGACCTGTCTAAGAGCCTTGGCAAGAAGATGGAACTCTATATGTCCGGTGAGGAGACAGAACTTGACCGTACAGTGGTAGATGAGATTGGTGATCCTTTGATGCATTTGTTGCGTAATGCAGCAGACCATGGATTGGAGTCAGCAGAAGTTCGTGCACAGAGAGGTAAACCTGCAGTTGGTTCTATCTTCCTTGATGCATATCAGGATGGTAACAATGTCGTAATTGAAGTTAGAGATGACGGAAATGGTATCGATGTAGAGGCAGTTAAGGAAAAAGCAATCAGCCGTGGCGTTATTACAGAAGAACAGGCTATGAATATGACAGATAAAGAGATTATCAATCTGCTGTTCCTGCCCAGCTTCTCAACTGCAAAACAGGTTACAGATATTTCAGGACGTGGAGTTGGTCTGGATGTAGTACGTTCCAAGATTGA